>URZB01000084.1 GCA_900552295.1 uncultured Collinsella sp. | reverse complement strand
TAAACAATATCTGCCGTACCTGCGCCAGATCGTGACTGCCGAGGCCGAGCTCGAGGGCAAGCGCCAGGAGCTGCTGGGGCTTTCGTCGACCGATATTCGCATTGCGACGTTTACCAACGTGAGTCGAACCGTGTTGCCGCGCGTGATCCGCGACTTTGGGGCCCTGCATCCGGGCGTGCACTTTACCCTCAAGCAGGGCGATTACACGCGCAACGCCCAGTGGGTGCACGATGGCGTGGTTGACTTTTGCTTTACGGCACGCGGGTTTACCGCTGGTCTCGAGAAGCGCGTGGTCTATCACGACGAGTTGGTAGCATTATTGCCGGCCGCGCATCCACTGACGGCAAAGGAAAAGGTGACACTCGCCGACCTGGCGTCCGAGCCGTTTGTGCTGCTGGATGAGGGCGAACAGAGCCTGGTGCTCGATGCATTTGCTGCGCATGGCCTGTCGCCGTATGTGACGAGTGAGGTGACCGACGACTACACCATCATGGCGATGGTGGAGGAGGGCCTAGGCGTGAGCATGCTATATCGCCGTACCGTTGAGGGCATGCGAGCCGATATTCGCGTGCGGCCCATCGTGCACGCCCCCTCGCGCGACGTAGTGGCAGCCTGGCGCAGTTGGGACACCATGCCTATCGCCACGAGGCGCTTTATCGACTACATGAGCTCACATATTGTCAATTAATGACTGGCGTGGCGTTGAGTGCGGTGTTTAGCGGGCTGTCGCTTTGGCTTGGGTGGCGCGATAGGTGCGTGCCGGGTGGCAGAGCAATACCGCTACGACCATAAAGAACGCCGTGGTGCCCAGGCTGATGGGGTAGACCATCATGATGTTCGCAAAGGTGCGGAAGTGCGGGAACACGCAGAACACCCAGTAGAAGCGGATGCCGCAGACGCAGATCATGGTGATGAGGGCGGGCGTGAGCGAGATACCAAAGCCGCGCAGGTAGCCCGACATGTTTTCGTAGAACATGCTAAAGGCGTACGCCGGGAAGATCGAACATACGCGGATATAGCCGATCGAGACGATGTTGGGATCGCTGTTGAACAGCGACAAGATCTCGCGCCCCAGGCCAACAATAACGATAATCGTGGTGAGCGCGACGATACCGCCTTCGACTAGGCAGACCTTGAGCGTCTTGGTGCAACGGTCGATCTGGCGGGCACCGTGGTTTTGTCCCACAAAGGTGGTGCAAGCCTGACTAAAGCTGTTGAGCAGGTTGTAGCACACGTACTCCAGGCTCATGGCGGCGCTCGATGCCGCCATGACCTCGGTGCCCAGGCTGTTGATGGCGGACTGGATGATGATGTTGGCGACGGCAAAGACAGCGCTTTGGATGCCGGCGGGCAGGCCGATCTTAACGATGCGCTTGAGGGCGACGGGGTCGATAGCCAGGTCGCGCGGGGTGACGCGGACGACGGAGTCGGTCTTGAGCAGGCGAATAAAGAGCGTAGCGGCGCTGACGGTGTAGGCGATGGCGGTGGCGATGGCGACGCCCGCGACGCCCCAGTGGAGTACGGGGACAAAGATGAGGTCCAGGCCAATGTTGAGGACGGTGGACACGGCAAGCGCCTGCAGCGGCATGCGGGTGATGCCGACGGAGCGGAAAATCGCGGCCTCAAAGTTGTAGAGCAAAATCGAGGGCATGCTCAGCAAAAAGACGCGTAGATAGAGTGAGGCGAGCGGCATGGTCTCGGCGGGAACGTTGAGCGCGGCGAGCATGGGCTCGGCAAAGATCTCGCCCAGAGCGATGACGACAAAGCCCACGAGTGCCATTAAAATCGAGGTATGGACGGCGCGTTTGACCATGTTCTGATCGTTGCGGCCGATAGCGTTGGCGATGACCACGTTGGAGCCAAGCGACATGCCAATAAACAGGTTGAGCATAAGACTGGTAAGCGGAACATTGGAGCCGACCGCCGCCATGGCGAGGGTTCCCTGGTCGCCCGAGAAGTTACCGATAATGACCGTGGCGATGAGGTTCGACAGCTGCTCCAAGATGCTCGTGGCAGCCACGGGGAAGGCGAACAGGGGAATATTACGCCACAGCGATCCGGTGGTCATGTCAATGTGCTTAGATACGGTGACAGCCATACGCTCTCAATCTCTAACATGCTCTTTCGTGCTTATTTGCGCAGACGATGATACTCCTAATCGGCTAGTCGTTGGGGACGTTCTTGAACGACTAGTCGTTCAAGAACGTCCCCAACGACTAAGTGGGGAAGGCATGCGACAATGGTGGGCGTTGTGTTGTTCGCGCTAAGGAGTTGCCATGTTGTTGTGTCCCGTTTGCCATGAGCCGTTGGTGGACGACGAGCGCGGTGCTGCATGCGCGGGCGGACACCGGTTTGACCGCGCGCGCGAGGGCTATCTATATCTGCTACGTTCGTCCAAGAGCGGCGACTCCATGGGCGATCCCAAGTCGCAGGCACGCAGCCGTCGTGACTTTTTGAACCGTGGATACTACGCGCCGTTGCGCGATGCGATGGTCGAGCTGGTGCGCAAGCAGGTGTCTGGGCGTGCCGCGTCTATGAGCGGCCCCATGACGTTGCTCGATATTTGCTGCGGCGAGGGCTATTACACGAGTGCCATGGGCGCGGTGCCGGGCGTGGACGCTTACGGTTTCGACCTGGGCAAAGAGATGGTGCGCCTGGCCGCCAAGCGCGGCGATGCGACCTACTTCGTGGCCAACATGAAGGACATCCCCGTGGCCGATGGCGCCTTCGATATGGTGACCGAACTCTTTGCTCCCTTTAACGAGCGCGAGTTTGCCCGCGTGCTGGCGCCAGAGGGTTCACTCTATACCGTGGTACCGGGTGCTCGTCATCTCTTTGGGCTCAAAGAGGTGCTCTACGACACGCCGTACCTTAACGATGAGAAGCTGCCGAAGACCACCGAGCTCGAGTTAGTCGGAACGCAGCGGGTGTCTGCGAATATTACGCTTCAGACCCAGGCGGACATCGAGGCGGTGTTCCAGATGACGCCGTACTACTACCGCACGCGCCCTGCCGACAAAGAGCGCCTGGCAAACTTGGACACCCTTCAAACCGACATCGACTTCATCATCGCCGAGTACCGCCACAGCTAACAACCTGCCAAAAAGGGACAGGTTTATTTTGGTAGGTTTTATCTGGGTAAACGTAAAGGGCCGACCGCGGAGATGCGCGATCGGCCCTTTTTAGTTGCTTGGCTGCAGAGGTTATGAGAAGCGAGCGCTTATAGGCGGTCCTTGTTCTCGGCCTTAACGGCGTGTGCCTGCTGAACAAAGAACAGGTCGTACACCACGATGACAAAGGCGCCAAAGTTGATGGCGTCGCCGCCAAACGCGGGAAGCGTGAGCACCGCTTGGGCAAGCGTGGCGACCGCGGCAACAATACCGAGCTTAAACGCGCCGTCCACCTGCGAAGGCTTGTTGGCGCCCTTGATACCGGCGACGCCTGCGGCAAGGTCGACGAGACCCTTGGCGATAAGCACGACCGCTGCGAGCGTGGCGTACGAACCGTACGTGGAATCGAGACCGCCCGTGGCGATACCGACGCCGGCGGTGACGAGGCTGGCGATGCCCAAAACAAAGTAGATGAGAGCAAGGATTTTGAGAGTCTTGCGAGTGAAGCTCATGGCTGGTCCTTTCGATACGAGTACGCCAACTTGGCGCACCCAATGTGCTGCACATATGGTGAAGCACATTGTAGTTCAACGCGGCGATGCATGCGTTTGAAAGCGCATTGAGCCCGCGCGGCCCAACCCAACCTTTCAAAAAGGAAAGCTGGGCGTAAGTCAAATCGATGGCAGCGTATGCGTGGCGCTGCGATGATGGGTCCATGGTAAGAGCTGGTCTCAAGGAGGAGCCATGATGTACGGAGCAGGGCAAGTGCATGAGCCGCGGTCGTTGGGAAGGCGCATGGGTGATTCTGTGATCGCTGCCGTGTGCACGGGATTGATGGCGGTGCTTTGCATTGGGATGCTGTGGGCCATGTCGCATGTGGGACAATAGCGGACGGTTGGGTGCCGACATAAACGGCGCTCGCGTATTCGTTTTGCTTGTTAAGGAGTACCCATGGGCGTCGTTGATCCCTTTTCTGTTGCTCGGTCCGCGGGGCTTGAGCTGACCGGGAAGTCCGAGGGACTCACGCTCACCGACGGCACGATGGAGCTGCGCGCCGATTTCACCCGCATGCATCCGCGGCTCAAGCAGGGCCGTTTGCAGCAAGAGCTGCTGGTAAAGGCTGCGCGCACAAAAGGTATCGAGCGCCCATGGGCGATTGATGCCACGGCAGGCTTTGGCGAGGATTCGCTGCTGTTGGCGGCCGCGGGCTTTACCGTCGATCTGTATGAGCAGGATTGCGTGATCGCGGCACTCCTCAAGGATGCTTTGGATCGCGCGGCAGATGATCCGGCGCTTGCGACAGCCGTGGCGCGCATGCGCTTACATGCGGGCGAGGACAGTATTACCGGCCTTCGCCATACAGCTGAGCTGATCGGGCAGGGCGAGCTCGCGGCTCCCGACGTGGTGTATCTGGACCCCATGTTTCCCGAGCGTACTAAAAGTGCGGCGGTCAAAAAGAAGTTCCAGCTCCTACATCATCTGGAACAGCCGTGCGCCGATGAGGAGACGCTGGTCGAAGCTGCGCTTGCGGTGCATCCGCGCAAGGTCGTTATCAAGCGGCCGGTGAAGGGGCCGCTGCTTGCCGGCGTTAAGCCGAGCTATCAACTTGCGGGCAAGGCCGTTCGTTACGATGTTTTAGTGCCGCCGCGCCCGTAGCTTGCGTGCGATGGCTGGCACTCCGTCAGTGCCGTACCGATGCGGCGCCTATTTCCAAGGGTGCGACGTCAGGTGCCAGCCGCCGCAGTATTCGCATTTGTAGCAGGCCAAACCACGCCGCCCATGGTTTTCGCAGTCGGCCATGACTGCCTCGGCCTCGGCACGCGTGTCGTAACGGTTTTTGCGTTCGCACGACTTGTAGCGCCAGGCTTCATCGCGCTCGGCGTCCAGGGCGTCGCGGCGCTCATCCTCGCGCGCAAACAGGTCGCTCATATCGCCGCCGGTAGCAGCGCCCAAAAACTCGCTTTTGGCCTTTGACCAGGCGGCTCGCTTTTTGCTCCCCATCTGCTTCGCGCCCCTCTTCAAACGCTGGTATCATTGCTCAATCAAAGTGATACCAATAAACGTGAGGTCGCCGCGTGATGATCAGAAAAACCCTCGATACCGACATTCCCGCCGTCATGGCTATCTATGACGTGGCCCGCGCCTTTATGCGCGCGCATGGCAACGCCACGCAGTGGCCCGAGGGCACGCCTTCGGCCGAGCAACTGGCTGCCGATATTGCCGCTGGTGGCAGTTATGTGTGCGAAGTCGACGGTCGCGTGGTGGCGACGTTTGCCTTTTTACCGGGTCCGGACGAGTGCTATGACGTCATTGAGGACGGTCAATGGCGCAGCGACACTCCGTACGCCGTGCTGCACCGTGTGGCGTCCGATGGCACCGCGCACGGCATCGCGGCTGCGATGTTTGCCTTTGCCAAGGAGCGCGCCAACCACCTGCGTATCGACACGCATCAGGATAACCTGCCCATGCAGGGTGCGAGTATTAAGGCGGGGTTCGAGCGTGCCGGCGTCGTGTATGTGTCGGACGGCACGCCGCGTGTTGCGTTTGACTGGCTGCGCGAGGCATAAGAGCGAGGGCTCATATCAATAATTCGTGCGAACGAAAATGGCCCCGGGTGGGGCTATTTTCGTTCGCTGCACTGTTTTGCAAGCCGGCTTTCGCAAGGCGCGAACCTACGAAAATCGCCGCGCGGCAACGCAGGGCGATGAGCTCGGTCGGGGGATAGGGCCCACTTCGCCCGCCGGCCCGTAAATTGTATCATCCAGTGTGGAACGAGGATGCCCGTTGTCGCGTGCGATGGGCTTGCAATAAGAGGAGAGCCATGTCGAAGCAAGTGGTCGTTGGAATCTTGGCGCATGTCGATGCTGGCAAGACCACGCTGGCCGAGGCCATGCTGTTCAATGCGGGTCGCATCCGCAAGCGCGGCCGCGTGGACGATGGCGATTCGCATCTGGACACTAACGCGATCGAGCGCGAGCGCGGCATCACGATCTTCTCGTCGCAGGCCGTGCTCGACCATGGCGATACCCACGTCATGCTCGTGGATGCGCCGGGGCATGTCGATTTTTCTGCCGAGGCGGAGCGCACGCTGCGCGCACTCGACTACGCGATTTTGGTTGTGGGCGCCAACGACGGCGTGCAAGGGCACACCGAAACCCTGTGGCGCCTGCTTGCGCGCTATGACATCCCGACGTTCATCTTTATCAATAAGATCGATCTTGAGAACCCTGGTCGCGATGCGCTGCTGGCGCAGCTCGGCCAGCGTCTTTCCGAGGGCTGTCTGGATGCCGAAGATTTGCTGGCGGGCGGCGCTGTGCAAGAGGATGCTGCGGAGTTGGACGAGGTGGCGCTCGATGAGTTTCTTGAAGCAGGTGAGTTGTCTGCCGAAACGTTGTCGCGGCTCGTCGCGGAGCGCAAACTGTTTCCCTGCTTTGCCGGCTCGGCGCTCAAAGACCAAGGCGTGGCGGAGTTACTCGACGGCATATGCGCTCTGATGCACGAGCGAACATGGCCCCAGGAGTTCGCTGCGCGTGTCTACCGCGTGAGTCGTGGAGACCGTGGCGAGCGTCTTGCCTGGGTCAAGGTGACGGGCGGTGTACTGCGTGCAAAGCAAGTTGTCGAGGGATGCTCTGGCGCCTCCACTTGGGAGCAAAAGATCGACCAGGTGCGCATCTATAACGGCGAGAAATACGAGCTTGCCCAGGAAGTTGCCGCTGGCGGCATCTGCACCGTGACGGGTCTTGCGCACGTTCGCCCGGGTGATGCCCTGGGCGCGGAGCCCGCGGGCGATACGCCCGTCATTGCGCCGGTCCTCACCTATAC
>URZB01000083.1 GCA_900552295.1 uncultured Collinsella sp. | reverse complement strand
GGCCCGTGGGTTATACCCTAAGAGCAAACCACCCTTTTTAAGGGTGGTTCTGATTTTATTGGTGCAAGCTAACCCGTTCCCATTGCACCAGGTTGGTGCGAATGGGACAGGTTGATTTGCACCAAATGGCAGAGAGGCAGCGTTTTCCCAGATAAAAGCTGCCAAAATAAACCAGTCCCTTTTTGGCAGGCTGTCGTAGTTATTACGTGGTCGAGCGTGTCGACCGCATAGGCGGCGCCTTGTTTGGCTAAAGTACAAATATCTGTATTTAACTCGTCCAAGGTTTCATGCCGCGGGCGATGGCCAAAAAGGAAAACCACATGGGATTCATGTCAAAGCTGCTGTCCTTTGGGTCCGATAAGGACCTGAAGCGCTACTACAAGATCGTCGACAAGATCAACGGTCTTGAGCCCCAGTTTGAGAAGATGACCGAGGAGGAGCTCCGCGCCCAGACCGATAAGTTCCGTGAGCGCTACGCCAACGGCGAGTCGCTCGACGACATGCTCCCCGAGGCCTTTGCCACCGTGCGCGAAGCTTCCAAGCGCACCATGGGCATGCGTCACTTTGATGTACAGCTCATCGGCGCCATGGCGCTGCACGAGGGCCACATCGCCGAGATGAAGACCGGCGAAGGCAAGACCCTCGTCTCCACGCTGGCCGGCTATCTCAACGCTATCGCCGGTAAGGGCGTGCACGTCGTCACCGTCAACGACTACTTGGCCAAGCGCGACTCCGAGTGGATGGGCCGTATCTACAAGTACCTGGGCATGACCGTCGGCCTGCTGCAGAACAACATGCCGCTCGAGCTTAAGCGCCCGGCCTACCAGGCCGACGTCACGTACGGCACCAACTCCGAGTTCGGTTTCGATTATCTGCGCGACAACATGGTTACCCGCCCCGAGCAGCGTGTTCAGCGCGGCCACAACTACGCCATCGTCGACGAGGTCGACTCCATCCTGATCGACGAGGCCAGAACGCCGCTCATCATCTCGGGCGCCGGCACCAAGTCCGCCAGCACTTACAAGGACTTCGCGCGCGCCGTGCGCGGCCTTGAGCGCGGTGAGGACGTCTCGCACGACATGCTCACCGCCACCGAGGACGTGGAGCCCACGGGCGACTTCGTCATGGACGAGGCCAAGCACACCATCGCCGCCACCGAGCGCGGCCTTAAGAAGATTGAGCGCCGCCTGGGTATCGATGACATCTATGCCGATCTCTCCGGCCAGCTGGTCAACCACCTGCAGCAGGCGCTGAAGGCCCAGTACATGTTCCACCGCGACAAGCAGTACGTGGTCACCAACGGCGAGGTCAAGATCGTCGACGAGTTCACCGGCCGCATCATGGAGGGTCGCCGCTACTCCGAGGGCCTGCACCAGGCCATCGAGGCCAAAGAGGGCGTGCTCGTGCGCGAGGAGAACCAGACCCTTGCCACCATCACCCTGCAGAACTACTTCCGCCTGTATGACAAGCTCTCCGGCATGACCGGTACGGCGCTCACCGAGGACGCCGAGTTCCGCGAGATCTACAAACTGCCCGTCGAGGTCATTCCCCCCAACAAGCCCGTGCAACGTGTTGACCACGAGGACCTGGTCTACCGCACCATCCAGGCCAAGTACAACGCCGTTGCCGACGACGTTGAGCGTCGTCACGCCAAGGGCCAGCCGGTCCTGGTGGGCACCGTCTCCATCGAGAGCTCCGAGAAACTGTCCGCCGCCCTCACTAAGCGCGGCATCGCGCACGAGGTCCTCAACGCCAAGCACCACGAGCGCGAGGCCCATATCGTGGCCCAGGCTGGTCGCTATGGCGCCGTGACCATCGCTACCAACATGGCCGGCCGTGGTACCGACATCTTGCTGGGCGGCAACCCCGACGAGCTGGTGCGCGAGCGCCTGGAGTACGAGGGCCTGACCATGGAGGACGTGACGCCCGAGCAGCTCGAGCAGTTTAACGCCGAGGCCAAGGAGACCTGCAAGGCCGAGCGCGAGCGCGTGCTTGCCGCCGGCGGCCTGACCGTTATCGGCACCGAGCGCCATGAGTCCCGCCGTATCGACAACCAGCTGCGTGGCCGTTCCGGCCGTCAGGGCGATCCGGGCGAGACTCAGTTCTACCTGTCGCTCGAGGATGACTTGATGCGCCTGTTTGGCGGCGACAGGATGGACCGCGTCTCCAAGATGATGGTCACGGCCGACATGGGCGACGACATGCCCATCCAGCACAAGATCATCTCCAAGGCAGTCGAGAACGCCCAGCATAAGGTCGAGAGCATTAACTTCTCCATGCGTAAGAGCGTTCTTGAGTATGACGACGTCATGAACAAGCAGCGCCAGGTCATCTATGCCGAGCGTAACAAGATTCTGGACGGCAAGGACCTGACCGACCACATCACCGAGGTCATGCACGATACCGTGTACCGCTGTGTTCAGGAGTTCTGCACCAAGGACAGCCATGAGGGCGAGCGCGATCTTGAGGGCCTGCGCAAGTGGGTTGTGGAGCTGACCGGCCATATCGATACCCCTCAGTTCCCCGACGAGGACTTTGAGGCCCTGGCCGCCGATGTCTTGGCCTATGTTGAGAAGTGCTACAACATGAAGGCCGAGCGTCTGGGCGAGGACCTGATGCGCGAGCTCAATACCCAGGTCATGCTGCGCGTCATCGATACGCGTTGGATGAACTACCTGCAGGAAATGGACTACCTCAAGACCGGTATCGGCCTGCGCGGCTTTGGCCAGCGCGACCCGCTGGTTGAGTACAAGACCGAGGCCTACGGCGCGTTCCAGATACTCGTCGATACCATGTACGAGGATTACCTGCGCACTGTTCTGCGCATTGAGCTCAAAGCTGCCCCGCACGCTGTGGAGCACAAGGAGGACCCCGCCCTTAAGGGTGCGCGCTTCTCTGGTCCCGCCGAGGTCGATGGCGACAACAGCGATTCGGTACTGCGCAAGCAGGCTCAGGTGCAGGCCCGCACCGCCGTCCAGGGTGGTCCGGCTGCCGTTAACAACGGTGGCAAGGTGACGACCTACCGCAAGTCCGAGAGCGATGACCCCTATGTCAACGTGGGCCGCAACGACCTTTGCCCCTGCGGTAGCGGTAAGAAGTTTAAGTACTGCCACGGCAGGAATCGTTAATGGCCGAGACTCTAGAGGTGACGCCCGCCGAGTTGGACGCATTTGCGGACCGACTCGGCGAGGTCGAGTCGTATCTCCATTTGGACGAGAAGCGCACCCGTGTGGCGGAGCTCGAGGCCAAAAGCGTCGCCCCGGGTTTTTGGGACGACGCCGATGCCGCTCGCGCCACGATGGAGGAGATTGCACGAGCCAAGGAGGACATCGCCGCCGTGGATACGGCGCGCGGTGAGCTTTCCGATGCTCGCGCCGCGCTGGAGCTTGCCGAGGAAATGGGCGATGACCCCGATGCCGCCGCGCTGCGTGAGGAGGCTGCCGCCACGGCGGAGCGCCTTTCCCGCGCCATCGACGAGCTTGAGCTTGCGAGCTGGTTTACCGGGGAGTTCGACCATGGCGACGCGATTGTGACCATCAAGCCCGGGCAGGGCGGTTTGGAGGCCCAGGACTGGACCTTCATGCTCTTTAAGATGTACATGAAGTACTGCCAGCGCCGCGGTTGGAAGGTCACCATCAACGATTGCCCCGCGGCCGAGGTTATCGGCATCGATCGCGCGACCTTTACCGTCGAAGGCAAGGATGCCTTTGGCATGCTTCGTGCCGAGGCCGGTGTTCACCGCCTGGTGCGCATTAGCCCCACCGACGACAAGAAGCGCCGCCAGACTACGTTTGCCGGCGTCGAGGTCATTCCGGTACTGCCCGACGATATCGATATCGAGATTAATCCCGATGACATTCGCGTCGACGTATACCACGCAAGCGGCCCGGGCGGTCAGGGTGTCAACACCACCGACTCCGCCGTGCGCGTGACGCATTTCCCCAGCGGTATCGTGGTCACGTGTCAAAACGAGCGCAGCCAGATTCAAAACAAGGCCGCGTGCATGCAGATCCTCAAGGCGCGCCTGTACGAGATTGAGCTCGAAAAGCGCGCCGAGGCCCTGGATGAGATTCGCGGACCCAAGACCACAATTGGTTTTGGCAACCAGATCCGCAGCTACGTGCTCTACCCGTACCAGATGGTTAAGGACCTGCGCACGGGCGTGGAGACCAGCAACGTCGAGGCGGTTCTTGACGACGGCGACCTGGATCCGTTTGTGATTGGCTATCACCGTTGGGCTACCGGCAACGCTGACGCGGAGGCTCCGTCTGCCTAAACCGCTCGGTTTATGTGGAAATGGATCAAGGCCTTCCGAGCAGGGCGGTTTTGTATCCAGAACAAACCCTGCACAGGGGTGGTTTTTGTTTGGAGAATCGGTAGAATCGAATACATGAAGAAGTTCAAAGCGCATCCGATGGGGTGCGCTTTTTTGAGGGAGGCAGCATGGCATATCGTCTGGACATCAAGCGCATTCTTTCGATGAACTTCTTTCACGATCTTCCCCAGATCATGTTGGGGTGTGCCTTGGCCGCCATCGCGACCGACCTGTTTTTGATTCCCAACGGTCTTGCAGCCGGTGGCGTTACGGGCCTTGCGACGATTATCCAGGCAGTCGGCGCAGCGCGAGGCGTGTCGCTTCCTGTCGGTATCCAGACCATCGTGATGAATGCCTTGCTGCTGCTGATCGTTATGCGCGAGGGCGGCATGTTCTATGTAGTGCAGACGGCGACGGGCTTTGTGCTGCTGGGCTTCTTTACCGATCTGTTTGCCCCGTTTGTAGCGCCTCTGGCACATGCGGACCTGATGCTTCCCGCTATGTGGGGCGGCATTATCACGGGCATTGGTTACGGCATGGTGTTGCGCGCCGGCGCCAACACCGGCGGCTCGGACACGATTGGCCAAATCATCTCGCGTAACACCTCGCTGCCGGTGGGCTCGACCGTCATGGCAATCGATGTTGCCGTATGTGCGGCATCTGCTCCGGTATTCTCGCTCGAAAATGCTCTATATGCAGGACTTTCGATGGTGATTAGCGGCTATGTGATCGATGCTGTGGTCGATGGCGGCAATAAGCGTCGTATGGTGCTCATCATCTCGGATAACTTTCCCGATATCGCGGCCGACATCATGTATGGTCTGGGCCGCGGCTGCACCAAATTAAAGGCGACCGGAATGTATTCGGGCGTCGAGAAGCCGGTGATCATGGTGATCGTTAGCCGTCGAGAGCTCAACACCCTCAAAACGATCGTGCGCGAGCGCGATCCTCACGCCATTGTGACGGTCGCCGACGTTACGGAAGCCTTCGGTGAGGGTTTCAAGGACATTAACGCGTAGGCTGAATTTCGGTTTGCGGACATGATCCGCAGTCCTGCCGTCCCCAAGGGATCAGGTGATCCGTAGGGGACGGCAGGATTGCGGATCATTTTTGTGCCGGGGCGAGAGGTAGCCACCGCATCCAAAAGACGTTCACATTGATAAACCGTTTCATCAGCGGTTCTGCCTGCTAAATTGTTCAAATAATGATAAAAACTCTGGTAAAGCCATCGGTTTCCAGCATAATGAATGACGTACGTGCATTGCGGCTGTGTTGGGATTACCTTCGGTGCCGTGCGCATCTTGTCTTAAGAGGATGAAAGGAAGGCACAATGAGCGACGAAGAGCTCAAAAAGGTTGCCAACGAGGTAAGGAAGGGCATCGTCACCGGCGTGCACGCTGCCAAGTCTGGCCATCCGGGCGGTTCGCTCGGCGCTGCCGACATCATGACCTATTTGTACTTTGAGGAAATGAACGTCGATCCGGCCGATCCCCGCAAGGCCGATCGCGACCGCTTTGTGCTCTCCAAGGGCCATTGCGCTCCGGGTCTGTACGCCGTGCTCGCCGAGCGCGGGTTCTTCCCCAAGGAGGACCTCGAGACGCTGCGCCATATCGGCAGCCACCTGCAGGGTCACCCCAACATGAACGACACCCCGGGCGTCGACATGTCTACCGGCTCGCTCGGCCAGGGCATCTCCGCCGCCGTGGGCATGGCCGTTGCCGCTAAGCACTGGGGCGATACTTACCGCACGTACGCCCTGCTGGGCGATGGCGAGAGCGAGGAAGGCCAGGTCTGGGAGGCCGCCATGTTTGCCGGCAACCAGCAGCTCGACAACCTCTGCGTGATCGTCGACCACAACGGTCTGCAGATCGATGGCCCCGTCGAGGAGGTCAACGACCCCATGCCGCTGGCAGACAAGTTCCGCGCCTTTAAGTTCCACGTGGTGGAGCTTGCCGACGGCAACGACTTCGATCAGATCCGCGCCGCCTTTGCCGAGGCCCGCGCCACCAAGGGTCAGCCGACCGCCATTATCGCCGAGACCACAAAGGGCAAGGGCGTCTCCTTTATGGAGAACCAGGTGGGTTGGCACGGTAAGGCCCCCAACGATGAACAGTTTGAGCAGGCCATGGCAGAGCTCACGGCCGCCGGAGAGGAGCTCTAGGATGGCAGATGTCAAGAAAATCGCCACGCGCGTAAGCTACGGCGAGGCCCTCGTCGAGCTCGCCAACGAGCACGATGACTTTGTGGTCCTCGACGCCGACCTGGCCGCCGCCACGCAGACCGGCAAGTTCAAGGCAGCCCGCCCCGACAAGAGCGTCGCCTCGTGGGCCGTACGCTACGTCGCGTCTCTGCCGAACGTCATGACCGTTCTCAGCGGTATGAGCACCGTGCAGCAGGTGGAGGACAACACCGCCACGATGATGGATTTCGAGCCGCTGACGGACGAGGATCGAAAGGTTGTGGAAGCCGCTCTCGAGGCCTACCGCAAAAACAAAACCATCCCCTGCACCGGCTGCCGTTACTGCATGGACTGCCCGTTCGGCGTTGATATTCCCGGCGTGTTCAAGGCATACAACACCTTCGCGATCGGCGGCGGCAAGGATCGTCTGCGCGCGAACATTGCCGCTCTCGGCGAGGGACACGGCCCCGACATGTGCAAAGCCTGCGGCAAGTGCATGACCCTTTGCCCGCAGAAGATCCGGATCCCCGACCGAATGAAGGCTGTCTCTTATACACATCTCCGA
>URZB01000082.1 GCA_900552295.1 uncultured Collinsella sp. | reverse complement strand
GTCTGCTTGAGGTCGAGGATGTAGATGCCGTTGCGCTCACCGAAGATGAACGGCTTCATCTTGGGGTTCCAGCGACGGGTCTGGTGACCGAAGTGGCAGCCGGCCTCGAGCAGGGTGCGGATATTAATCTTGGTAGCCATGTTAAACCTCCTGTGGTTTGCCTCCGCGCGGGGTCATCCTCCAAAACCAACCCGGACATGTGCTACCAAAGCCCGGGCACCACGGTCTGAAGTAGCCGCGCGTGCGTGATAAAAACATGTTGCCGTGAAGCAACCTGATGAATGATAGCAGGAATGCCTCTTCCTGCCAACCCGCAATCAAAACCACACACCTGAGTGCGGCGCGGGACGTCCCAGCCACTATTCGCCGCGGGGATGGGCTTGAGCCACGGCACGTTTAAGCCGATCGGGTGTGAGATGCGTGTAGATCTGCGTCGTGGACAGGCTCGCATGACCTAGCAGCTCTTGAACCGAGCGCAGGTCCGCACCGCCCTCGAGCAAGTCGGTCGCAAAGGTATGGCGCATCGCATGCGGGGCGATGTCAGCCGGAATGCCGGCGAGCGTCGCCAGCGTATGGAACCGCCGCCGGAGCATCGCGGCGCTCATGCGATTGCCGCGCGCCGATATAAGCAGCGGATGCGGCCCGGTAGCGAGGTCGCGGCGCTTTGCCCGAGCGAGCAACTCCGGCCTCCCCTCTTCAATATAGAGACGCGTCACATCGAGCGCACGACGATACAGAGGGACGATACGCTCCTTGCTCCCCTTGCCCCACAGGCGCAGCGTGCGCTCGGACCATGAGATGGATTCCACATTGAGCGCCGCAAGCTCTGAGATGCGGGCACCCGAGGCATAGAGCAACTCGAGCATCGCCGCATCGCGCAGTCCCGCGGGTGTTGAGGTATCAGGCGTCTTGAGCAGCGCCTCGACCTGCTGGGTCGTAAGGACGCCCGGCAGGTCACGCGGCAGCTTGGGCGACGCGATCGCCGAGACCGCATCGCCCTCGACAATCCCCTCGGCAGCCATCCAGCGATAGAGAGATCGGATAGCCGACAGGTGCGCCGCAAGCGTTCGGGGAGCCACCTGCTCACGCGAAAGCTCAGCAAGATAGCGACGAATGGTGCGCACGTCGGCAGCGAAAGCATCAATATCCTCGCGCTCGCACCAGGCAGCAAAGCGCTCCAGTCTCGAGCCATAGGCCGTCACCGTGTTGGGAGAAAGCCCCTCAACGCGTGCGATATAGGCGATAAAAGAGTCGACGGTGTCGTACAGGTCAAAGGCTATGACCGGTCGCCTCCAAACAAGTCGGAACGCGTGGCCAAGTAGGCATCGAGGGCCTCGAGCGCACGGTCCGCATAGGCCTGATAGCGGTCGCGCTTGCTGCGGCGCTTACCGTCCTCGAGCGGCGGCACCAGGCCAAAGTTGACATGCATGGGCTGATAGCCCACGGTGGCAGGATCGGTCGCATAGCCCACGAGCGCACCCAGGGCGCCCACGCGGGGCAACTCGACGGAATCGGCGCCGATAGCCTCTGCATAGGTGTTGAGCGCCGCGAGCAGACCGGTCGCCACGGCTTCCATGTACCCCTCGGTGCCGGTGATCTGACCGGCCAGGCGCACGCCGGTACCGGGCACGGCAAAGGTGCCATCGAGCACGTGCGGGGCGTCGACAAAGGTATTGCGGTGCATGACACCGTAGCGGAAGAACTCAGCGTTCTCCAGGCCCGGCACCATATGGAAGACGCGCTTCTGCTCGCCAAAGGTCAGGTTGGTCTGGAAGCCCACCAGGTTATAGGCGGTCTTCTCCTTGTTCTCGGCACGCAGCTGAATCGCCGCCCAAGGGCGACGTCCGGTACGCGGGTCGGTGAGGCCGACGGGCTTCATGGCGCCAAAGCGAATGGCGTCCTTGCCGGTGCGCGCAACCTCCTCGGCAGGCTGGCAGGCCTGGAACAGATCGCCGCCCTCAAAGTCCTTGAGCACCACGCGGTCGGCCGTGGTGAGCGCCTCGATAAAGGCCTCGTACTCCTCCTTGTTGAGCGGAGCGTTGAGATAGTCGCCGCTCCCCTGCTCCTCGTAGCGCGACTGCGAGAACAGCACGTCCATATCGAGCGTGGAGGCATCAACGATCGGCGCCGCGGCATCGAAGAACGCAAGGGCGTCGCCACCGACGAGCTTCATGACCTCTTCGCTCAGCGCCGGTGAACACAGCGGGCCCGCGGCAATGACCACGTGACCCTCGGGAATCTGCGTGACCTCGCCGTGCACGACCTCGATATTGGGACGGGCGGCAACCTCGGCCTCGACAAACTCGGAAAACTTGACGCGATCGACCGCCAAGGCGCCACCGGCGGGAACAGCCGCGCGATGGGCGCAGTCGAGCAGGACTGAACCCATGCGCTCAAGCTCGGCCTTCAGCAAACCAGCCGCGGAATCCGGACGGGTCGACTTAAACGAATTGGAGCAGACGAGCTCTGCCAGGTGATCGGTATGGTGAGCCGGGGAGCTCACCTGGGGGCGCATCTCGCACAGCTTTACGGCAAACCCGCGGTCTGCCAGCTGGATCGCGCATTCCGAACCCGCCAGACCGCCACCGATAACCGTCACCTGATCGAACTGCATCTGCAAACACCTTTCTAATTGACACGTTTTCCATTGTGACCGAAGGGCGTCTGGGCGTGAAGGGCAAACTTGGAGGGCGCATACCTTCCATCCATCATGCGCTCGATAAGGCCCTCGAGTTCAAGCGAACCCAAGAGTTTGAGTACGCCGACAGCATCGAGTGAGACGAGCGCCGCGATGTCGTCGACCTTGAGCGGAGAGGCGATGAGCGCATGCATCACGGTCTGCTGTGTTGGATTCAGGTCGGCAATGCCGGGAGCATCGGGGCGCGAGTAGCGCAGGGTGCCGTATATGCGAGAGATAGCCATCTCGATGGACTCCTCGTCGACAATGCAGCAGGCACCGTTCGCAATGAGGTAATTCGTGCCACGCGACTCGGGCGATAGGATCGACCCCGGCACGGCAAGAAGTTCGCGCCCCAAATCCATAGCAGCCTCAGCTGTAGAAAACGTCCCGGAAGGCATACCCGCCTCGGATACAAAGAGGGCTTGCGACAGGGCCGCGATCACGCGATTGCGGCGCGGAAAGGCAAACTTGCGCGGACCCATGCCCCACGGAGAGATCGACACGACCGCGCCGCCCGTATCGAGCGTGCGCGTAATAAGCCCCGCGCTCGAACGCGGGTAGACCACGTCGGCGCCCGTCCCCAGCACCACGACGTGTTTGCCGCCGGCGTTGACCGCAGCCCAACCCGAGGCCTGGTCACAACCGACCGCGCCGCCCGAAACTACCGTCACTCCCGCCTCGACCGCAACCTTTGCCGCAAGCTCTGCCACGGCAAGACCATACGGCGAGGCCTTGCGCGCGCCGATGATGGAGAGCGCGGGTGTCGAAAGCACCTCGGGATTGCCGCGCACATAAAGCGTCTGGGGTACATCAGAAAGCTCCAAAACGGTCTCGGGATACAACGCATCACCTGGATGCAGCTCAAAGGTCCCCTCGGCCATCATTGGTCCCTCCTTCCCTGGTACATCGCCGCCTCGAGCACGTGATCCTGCGTCACTTGCTCGCTCTCGGCGACGTCTGCAATCGTGCGCGCAATGCGAACCAAGCGCACGATGCCACGCCCTGTGAGATGCGTGCGCTTCGACAGGCCGAGTACGCATTTCTCGGCAGCATCATCGAGCTCAAAGGTCGAAACGACGCCGTCAATGGACCGCGTCTCGTCATCCTCGGCCTCGGCATCCGCATCGTCCATACGGGATTCGCGCCAAGCGCGAAAGGCGCGACCGCGCACAACGTAGTCACGTAACTCAGCCGACGACATACCCTCCGCACCCTCGATAATCACTTGGGGGTCGGGACGGGTCACATCGATCATCATGTCGATACGGTCGGCCAAAGGACCGCGCAGTTTAGACCGATAGCGCTCGACCATCGATGCCGAGCAGCGACACGGTACCTCGCGATCGCCCAAAAAGCCGCAGGGGCAGGGATTGCTCGCAGCCAGCAGCTGAAAGCGCGACGGGAAGGTAAAGGCCCCGTCGACGCGTACGATCCTCACATAACCGCGTTCGATGGGCTGACGCAGCGCCTGCAGTACACCCGTGGGAAACTCGGCAAGCTCGTCCAAAAAGAGCACGCCGCCATGAGCCAGGCTAATTTCGCCCGGATGCACTGGACGTCCGCCGCCGATGAGGCCCGCGGTCGAAATGCTGTGATGCGGGCTGCGGAAGGGGCGATGCCCCGCAAGCAGTCCATCGATGTTCTCACCCAAAACCGAATGGATGCACAGCGCCTCCTGTTGATCCTCAACGGAAAGCTCGGGCAGGATGCCGGTCATACGGCGCGCAAGCATCGTCTTGCCCGATCCCGGGGACCCAATCATGAGCAAGCCGAGTTCTCCTGCCGCCGCAAGCGCCATGCCGCGTTTAGAAACTTCCTGCCCCAGCACGTCTGCATAGTCGAGCTCAGGCTCAAAGGTCGCCTCGACGCCCTCAGAATCCAAGTAGTGCCGCGCGGCATCGCCCATACCATGAGCAAGCTGAGACAAATGATCGATGAATCCACAATCCACGCCCGCGAGTGGCACATGCTGGTCGGACCTGCCGGCGATAAAAGACAGCCCCATATCACGCGCCAATAGTTGAAACGCCACCTCGCCCTTGACGGGAAGCACCGTACCGTCCAGACCAAGCTCACCTGCGATAAGGCAGCGATCGAGGTTGTCACGGGGAATCTGCCCATCGGCCGCCAATACCGCGATGGCGATGGGCAGGTCAAAGCCGCTACCGGTCTTGCGGATATCGCCGGGTGCCAGGTTAACGGTAATGCCCGAGCGTGGGATCTCGAACCCGGCGGAGCGCATCGCACAACGAATACGACCACGTGACTCCATCACCTCCATACTCGGGATGCCGAGCATCTGGATGCCCGGGATGCCACCGGCAAGCGAGACCTCGACCGTGACGTGAATCGCCTCGACGCCGCGGATGCAGGCCGCGTGAACGGCAAACGTCTCGAACGCCATCACGACACCTGCCAATCGAACGCGTTGTACTGGTGCTCGATCTCGGCGATATGCCCGCCGCGAATGGTGACGCCCACGGCATCGAAGCGAATCGCCTTGAGCGGATAATGCTCCATGAGATAGCAGCTTGCGATGCGGCGGTAGCGGCGTTGCTTTTGGGCATCCACGGCCTCCTCGGGAAAGACCCGCGTGTTGCAATCCAGGGCGACGCGTCTCGTCTTGACCTCGGCCATCACAACGACATCGTCGAGCTCATCGAGCAGCACCAGGTCGGCCTCGCCCTCGGTGCAACGATAACCCTGCTCCAGCAAGGTGTAGCCGCGCTCGTTAAAGTAGTCGATGGTGATCAGCTCGCCCAGCATACCCAGCTCGCGGGGACTGAGTCCCTTGATAAACTCGGGCGTCATCGCCCCGCAGTCGAGCTCGCCGTTTTCCCAACGCTCCTTGAGCTGCTGCGTCTTGCTCTTTTTGCTTGCGGCACTCATGGGGTCTCCTTTCCCGCACACTGCATTGCCCCGATGATGAGGGCACCTTTCATGCGGGTAAGTACCGGAAGCAAACCAAAAGCTGACCAAATGCCGTCAAAAAACGGGCCGTACGCAGCAATGGTGTTGTATACGGCCCGCTACCAGCAGGTTTATAAAACCACAGAGGTCCCTGTCTCCACAATTGACCTAGAAAAGACGCTCAGTCTGCAGAAAGTTTCCGCAAAAGCTCACGCGGTGCAGCGGACAAAGTCCATGTTTGCGAATGGCCTCGATATGCTCGGGGCTCGCATAGCCCTTCGACTCCGCCAGATGGTACTCGGGATACTCGGCATCGTACTCGACCATCATCTCGTCACGCGTCACCTTAGCCATGATGGACGCCGCGGCGATACAGGCGATTTTGGCATCGCCCTTGACCACGTCGCGCTCGTTGGGAACGGCGCCCAAGGGGTTACCGTCCATAAGCACGCAATCGGGCTCGAGCCCCGTATCGGCCACGGCACCCGCGACGGCAGCGCGGATGGCGCGGGCCATGCCCATCTCATCGATATCCGCGGGAGCGATATGGCAAAAGCCGATAGCAGTCGCTACCTCGGCAATCTTCACCGAAAGCAGCTCGCGGCGCGCCGGCGTGAGCTTTTTGGAATCGTTGATGCCCCAGATGCGCGGCTCCATCGGAAGACAAACGGCACACACGGTCAAGGGACCGGCCACCGATCCGCGACCCACCTCGTCGACACCAACGACCACCCCATCGCCGCCAAGCTCATGCATAAGCTCGTACATGTCATTGACGCGCTCGCGCTCGGCAAGCTCTTTGGCATGGCGTTTAAGGGCGCGTTCACAAGCCTTGATCACCTGCTGGCGCGGGTCCTCGCGATAATGCTCCAAAAGGGCGGGGATCTCCTCAAACGTTGCGCTCGCCAGCTCTCCGGCAACCTGCGATGCCGAAACCGAGCTCGTCATATTGGCCATACCAGGCCCTCCTTGCATGCAAATCAGATAAAAAGAAGGGCCACCCGAAGGTGACCCTTGTGTCCAAACGAGTGGACAGACGCTGCGATCTTCTTAGCGCTTCTCGGGGATGCGAGCAGCCTTGCCCACCTTGTCGCGGAGGTAGTACAGCTTGGCGCGACGGACGCGACCATGACGAACGACCTCGAGCTTGGCGATCTTGGGGCTGTGAAGCGGGAAGGTACGCTCAACACCGACACCGAAGGACATCTTGCGGACGGTGAAGGTCTCGCGGGCACCGGCGCCGGCCATGCGGATGACGTCGCCCTGGAAGACCTGGATGCGCTCGCGGTCGCCTTCCTTAATGCGGTAGTGAACCTTGACGTTGTCGGCGACGCGAACCTGAGGAATGTCCTCGCGGATCTGCTGACGCTCGATTGCGCGGATGTAATCCATGTGCAATTCCTTACTCTTCTAGAGGTGCCGTACCACCTTGGCCGGCACGTAGTTGAACAAACGTATTCGAGCTGTCTCTTATACACATC
>URZB01000081.1 GCA_900552295.1 uncultured Collinsella sp. | reverse complement strand
CCTCGGTAACGCGGACGGTGTCGATACGCTGGTGTTTGACGAGGTCGATGCTGGTGTCGGCGGCTCCACGGCCCGCGCTCTTGCTGGTGTGCTGGCCGATCTTGCCGCCACGCATCAGGTCATCGTCGTAACACACCTGGCGCAGGTTGCGGTTATGGCCGACAAGCACTACGTGGTCAGTAAAGAGCCCGGCGACGTTCCCCAGACGCATCTGGATGAGGTGGCTGGGGATGCTCGCACTGCCGAGATTGCCCGCATGCTCAGCGGCGACCAATCGGAGGCAAGTCTTGCGCATGCCAAGCAGATGCTTGAAGAAGCTCGAGGTTAGGTCGTATCAGCGGTGTTGGTGGGACAAAATAGACTGAAATTTCTGTCCCACTACGCGTTTTACTCCACAACCTTATCCGGCTGGATGAGCTCTTCGTAGTAGCTGATATGCTCGCGGGCGTCTTCGATTTCGGGCAGCAGGAAGTTGTAGATGACCTCGATGATCATCGTGGCGCTCATCTTGGAGAACGCGAAGTCGCCCGTTGTCAGTAGTGCTTCGTGGTTGACGGTATTAAAGGTGTAGTCTGCCAGGCGCGCGAGCGGGGATTTGCTGTCGCTGCTGATGACGACTACGGTTGCGCCGCAGTCGCGAGCCGCTTTTGCCATGCGATTCAGACGGCGCGACTTGCCGGAGTTTGAGATCAGCACGATAACGTCACCGGGGCGCAGCGTGAGCGCAAAACCAATCGAGGTCTCGCTGATGGTGCTTGCCATGCAACGAAGGCCCAGCTGCGAGAACTTGAACGTCGCGTCGAGCGCGACGGCGTTGGTGTTGCCTACGGCCGCAAACTCAATAACGCCGGCATTCTTAAGCGCGTGTACAACTGCGGCCAACGTGTCGTGATCAATGCCGTCGATGGTCGCATTAAGCTCACTCACCTTGGCGGCGAGGATATTTTTAAGGCTCTGCTCCATGTTGTCGAGCGAGACCTCGTCGGTCAGGCCCTCGTTGCGCTGACTCTCTAAGTCGCGCGCCAACGAAAACTGAAAGCTGCGGAAGCTGCCAAAGCCCAGCTTGCGGCAGAAACGCGAAACGGTCGCCTCGGACGTGGCGGCAGCGCGCGAGAGCTGAGCCGCCGTGAGGCGTGGCGCCTCGGACTGGTGCTCCAATATATAGTCGACAATGCGCTGCTCGGACTCGCTGTATCCCTGGTGGGTACTAATGAGGGAAAGTGCGCTTTTGCTACTATCGGTCATGGATGGCTCCTGGTTGGCATGAAAATCTAACTTGATTTGCAATGCCATAGTATACGGGCATTTTCAATTACAAGATACACCTTGCCGTTTCAAGTGTTGATGGTAAACTTTCACTTGCCGTTTACGGTTATGAAAGAACCTTTCACCGGAGAATTGCGCCTTGTCTCTTCTCACGCGGACGGTAGGTTGGTATCTTTCAGTTGTGGAAAAACGCGCATCGAAGCGCGTGTAGGGGAGCGCCCGCGGGCGCTGTACTCAAGAAGGAGGGACACATGGCTAAGTTTGACATCATCGCCGCGACCGGTTGCCCGACCGGCATTGCGCACACCTTCATGGCGAAGGAGGCGCTGGAGAAGGCAGCTGCCGAGCGCGGTCTGACCATTAAGGTCGAGACTCATGGCCAGGTCGGTGTCGAGAACGAGCTCACCAAGAGCGAGATCGCCGGTGCCAAGGCCGTCGTCGTCGCAGCCGATAAGGATGTCCAGGCTGAGCGTTTCGCCGGTAAGCCCATGGTTTCCGTTGGTGTTTCCAAGGCCCTGTCTGTCGAGGCTGCTGGTAAGCTGATCGACCGCGCGCTCGCCGCCAAGGGCGACGACACGGTTGCCGCTGCCGCCGATGTCGAGGACGAGGTCGAGGAGAAGGAGTCCATCGGCCACGTCATCTACAAGCACCTCATGAACGGCGTCAGCCACATGCTGGTCTTCGTCGTTGCCGGTGGTGTTCTGACCGCCATTTCGTTCCTGTGGGGCATCACGTCCTTTGATTCGACGGCTGCCGACTACAACAGCTTTGCTGCGATGCTCAAGATCATCGGCGGCATCGCCATGAACCTTATGGTTCCGGTGCTTTCCGCCTACATCGCCGAATCCATCGGCAAGCGCCCGGCGCTCGTCCCCGGTTTCGTTGCCGGTATGATTGCCATCCAGGGCCTGCCTGTTAACGCCGAGACCGGCATGATCGACGCCGGTGGCGCCGGCGTGGGCTTCGGCTTCCTGGGCGGCATCGTCGGCGGCTTCCTCGCCGGCTATGTCATCCTGCTGCTCGAGAAGGTTTTCTCTAAAATTCCCGCGAGCCTTAATGGCCTGAAGGCAATCTTTCTGTATCCGCTGTGCTCTACCGCCATCGTCGGCCTGGTCATGCTCGGTATTTCCGGCCCCATGGCTGCCATTAACCAGGGTATGATGGATTTCCTGCAGAGCCTCGGTAACTCCGGTCCGGTGATCCTTGGCCTGGCCATCGGCTGCATGTGCGCCTTTGATATGGGCGGCCCGGTCAACAAGGCTGCTTACGCTACTGGCACCTTCCTGCTCGGTACCGCTCTCGAAGCTGGCGTCGGCACCGAGACCTACAACTTCGGCACCAACTTCATGGCTGCCGTCTCCGCCGCTTGCATCGTTCCGCCGCTGATCACCACCTTCGCCGTCGTTGTCGGCAAGAAGTACTTCAGCCAGGAGGATCATGACGCCGGTATCGTCAACCTCATCCTTGGTTGCACCCACATCACCGAGGGCGCCATTCCGTTCATGACCAAGAACATCTGGCCCGTCATGCCCATCATGATGCTCGGTTCTTCCATCGCTTCCATCTTGACCATCTTCTTCAACGTTCACGATCCGGCGCCTCACGGCGGCTTCCTGGTCCTGCCCGTTGTCGAGAACGGTCCGCTGTGGGTCCTCGCGATCCTCATCGGCGCTGTGGTCGGTGGCATCCTGTTCGTGGCCTTCAAGAAGTACGACTTCGAGAAGAATCAGAAGGCCGCTCCTGTAGCCAGGTCCGTTGAGGCCCCCAAGGCCGCTGCCGTCGAGGCCCCCAAGGAAGAGGCTGCCGACTTCGTGAAGGTCGAGAATGTCTTTGTCGCCGAGGACTTCGCTTCTCGTGACGAGGCTCTGAGCTTCGTTTCCAACCAGGCTGTCAAGGCCGGTATCGCCAGCGACGCCGACGCCGTGATGAACGCCTTCCTGGCCCGCGAGGCCGAGGGCACCACGGGCATGATGGAGGGCTTCGCCATCCCGCATGCCAAGTCCGACGCCATTACCGAGGCTGCCGTCATCGTCGTCAAGGACGAGTCCGGTGTGACCGGTTGGGACACCATGGACGGCGCTCCCGTCAACGTGGCCATCGCGCTGCTCATCCCGGGTGCCCAGGCCGGCACCACGCACCTTAAGATCCTGTCCAAGGTCGCCGAGGCGCTCATGGACGAGGACTTCCGTGCCACCGTCAAGGGTTCCACCGACGCCGCCAAGATCGCCAAGACGATCAACGCCCGCCTGGTCTAATCCCACGGCTAGCGATTAACATCGCCCCCTGTACAAAAGGCGAGGACTCCACCAGGAGCCCCCGCCTTTTTTCTTGCCCCTCCCATAAGCTGCGGTGAAATAGGGACTGTTTAAACGATTCAACCCCAAATTCAGTCCCTATTTCACCGCAACTTACAAAAGGGCATAGAGGGGGCTACCTATCGAGTCTTTGTCGCGAACAGATCATCAGCCAGATTTCCGTTTGCACGATATTGCTCTGGACCGACCGAGTTTCCGCAGCTTGCTCGCCCACAGGGGCCCGTGCGCGGCCTGTGAGATTTATCGCGAGTCCCGCACGAGCCGAAGAGCACTTAATGTGCTCTTCGTGCGAGCAGGACTGTAGAGCAGGAAATCTCACAGGCCGCGCACGGGCCCCTGTGGGCGAGCAAGCGGACGACAAACACATCTGTCCAATAATTCGTCTGAAACATAATGAAAAACCGTTTGATGTGAGTTAATATAAAGAACGTCGTGAATCTGACTCCTGCCACATGCATGACAGGGGTTAAACACAAAAAGGAGTCAATTATGGTTTCTGAGAAGGCTACCCTCGTTAATCCTCAGGGTCTGCACATGCGTCCGGCTGGTCTGTTCGCCTCCACCATGGGCAAGTACGCCTGTGACGTGACGGTCGTCACCCCCGAGAAGGAGGTCAACGGCAAGTCCCCGATGGCCCTCATGGCTGCTGGTATCCCCTGCGGTACCGAGGTCGAGGTCAAGTGCGACGGCGCCGACGAGGCCGAGGCTCTGGCTGCTGCCATCGAGCTCATCAAGAGCGGTCTTGGCGAGTAGAACTCAAACGGGTCGCATGTTGAACAACTAAGTTCATATTTGGGGGCGCAGTGACCTGTTGTAAGGTAACTGCGCTCTTTTGTCATGGATATGGCAAAACGCTTTATCACATGACACGGAGAGAGGAATGGGAATGTATCAGGGAGTCAACGCTTCCGAGGGCATCGGTATCGGCACCGTCATGGTCGCCGTCGATCCCGACTTGACGTTTGAGCCGCACGAGGTTGCTGATTCGGCAGCAGAGAAGGAGCGCTATCAGTCCGCTCTTTCGGTCTTCTGCGAGAAGACCCAGGCTCAGGCCGACCACATGAAGGAGACGGTGGGCGAGGCCGAGGCCGAGATCATGAGCGGACACATTGTTCTGGCTCAGGATCCGGGTATGACCGACGCCATCAACGCCGCCATTGACGGCGGTACCTGCGCCGAGCAGGCGCTCATGGACACCTCGACCATGTTCGAGAACATGTTCCTGTCCATGGACGACGAGATGTTCCGTCTTCGCGCGGCTGACATCGCCGACATCCGCACCGGTATTCTGGCCGAGCTGCTGGGCAAGGAGGTCGTCGACCTCTCCGTCCTGCCCGAGAACACTGTCGTTGTCGTGCACGACCTCACGCCGTCCATGACCGCCACGATCGATAAGGCCCACGTTGCCGGTATCGTCACCGAGACCGGTGGCCGCACGTCGCACTCCGCGATCATTGCGCGCGCCCTCGAGATCCCGGCTGTCCTTTCGGTCTCCAACAGCTGCACCGCACTGCGCAACGGCATGACCGTTGTCGTCGACGGCGGCAAGGGTATCGTCGAGGCCGATCCCGACGAGGAGACGCTCGCTGCCTACACCGCCAAGGCCGAGGCCTTCGCTGCCGAGAAGGCAGCCCTCGAGGCCTTCCGTGGCAAGCCGTCCGTGACTGCTGATGGCATCAAGAAGATCATCGCCTGCAACATCGGTAACCCCGATGACGTGCCCAACGCGCTCGATCACGACGCCGAGGCTATCGGTCTGTTCCGCTCCGAGTTCCTGTTCATGGACTCTGCTGAGCTTCCTTCCGAGGAGGAGCAGTTCAACGCCTACCGTAAGGTCGCCAGCGCGCTCAAGGGTGCTCCGGTCATCATCCGCACGCTAGATGTGGGTGGCGACAAGGAGATTCCGTATCTGCATATGGTCAAGGAAGACAACCCCTTCATGGGCTTCCGCGCCGTGCGTTACTGCTTGGCCAATCCCGACCAGTACAAGGTCCAGCTCCGCGCTCTGCTGCGCGCTAGCGCCTTCGGTGACGTCAAGATCATGATCCCGCTCGTCACCTGCGTCGAGGAGGTCTTGGCTGTCAAGGAGCTCGTCGAGCAGTGCAAGGCCGAGCTGACCGAAGAGGGGCGCAAGTTCAACGAGAACATCGAGGTCGGCATCATGGTCGAGACGCCCGCCGCTTCGCTGCTCGCAGACCGTCTTGCCGAGGTCGCCGACTTCTTCTCCATCGGCACCAACGACCTGATCGGCTACACCATGTGCGCCGACCGTGGCAACGACACCATCTCCAACCTGTACCAGGTTTACTATCCCGCCGTGCTCCGCTCGCTCAAGAACATCATCGAGAGCGGCGTGAAGGCCGGCATCATGGTCGGTATGTGCGGCGAGGCCGCTGCCGATCCGCTGCTCGAGCCGCTGCTGATCAGCTGGGGCCTGGAGGAGTTCTCGATGAGTGCTCCGTCGATCCTGCGCGCCCGTAAGACCATCAGCCAGTGGACCAAGGCCGAGTGCGACGAGCTCGCCGAGAAGGCGCTCGCCTGCAACACCGCCGCCGAGGTCAAGGCACTGCTCGAGTCCGCAGCTCGCTAATTTGGTATCAGAGGTAACCGCGTGGTTGGAATGGGCCGGCCACGCGGCCCTCACATATACAGGGGGTACTGTAAATGTTCTACACGCTAACCGCTAACCCGGCTGTCGACATGACGGTTTCGAGCTCTCCGCTCGAGCCCGACGAGAACGTCCGCACCGGTTCGGCCAGCTACACGGCTAACGGCAAGGGCCTCGACGTGTCCTTCGCCTTTAAGAAGATGGGCGTCGACACCGTCGCGCTCGGCTTCTTCGCTGGCTTCACGGGCAAGTTCATCGTCGAGGAGGTCATGAACCTGGGTTGCCTCTGCCGCCCGGTCTGGACCGACGGTATCACGCGCATTAACACCTACGTCAACGATGGCCAGCACGAGTACG
Organism: uncultured Collinsella sp.; assembly: GCA_900552295.1. GTDB lineage: Bacteria > Actinomycetota > Coriobacteriia > Coriobacteriales > Coriobacteriaceae > Collinsella. The sequence goes on along the minus strand of URZB01000081.1, from coordinate 531 downwards.
GCATCCTGAACCCCGGCGCCCCGATCACGCCGCAGCACCAGGAGGAGCTCTACAACATCCTGGACACCGCGGGCGATCTCGAGTGCCTGATCGTCTCCGGCTCCGTGCCTCCCAAAGCTACGCCCGACTTCCTGGCTCAGGTCATGGAGCACGCTCAGGCTCGTGGCGCTGACGTTGTCCTGGACCTGTCCTCCGACAAGCTCAAGGAGCTCGCTCACAAGAAGCCGCTGCTCATCAAGCCGAACCATCACGAGATGAAGGCCATCTTCGGCGTGCCGGTCGACACCGACGACGAGGTTCGTGTCGCCATGAAGATGGCTCACGACGCTGGCGTTCAGAACGTGCTGCTCACCCGTGGTAGCCGCGGCGACGCTTACTTCTCCAACGGCGAGGACATCTGGTACGCCAAGCGTGAGTTCAACATCAAGCTGGTCTCTTCCGTCTGCGCCGGCGACTGCACCCTCGCTGCGTTCCTGCACAAGTGGTACAGCTGTCTCTTATACACATCTCCGAGCCCACGAGACGGAGCTA
>URZB01000080.1 GCA_900552295.1 uncultured Collinsella sp. | reverse complement strand
GCGTGAGGCCTGGTGCAGGCTTGCGGAGATCCGTATCAGGGGCAAGCCAAGCTTTTTGGCAACCTTCACGGCGTACTGCCCCACCGTCGGGTCGCTGTGAATCTGGTAGACGAGGATGTATTCGCCCTTCGGGGCAGGTGCCGCCATCCTTCTCCACGCCTCGCCATCAAGCAGCAGCGTGGGATCGACAACCTGTCCGGCCTCTATGCCCCACGAGGCAAGCTGCTCGCGCGCGGCATCCTCGCGTACGAACACGGCCTCATATGCTCGAAGGTCCTCGAGAAACCTGGGGCGCACGCTATCCGGGATATTCTTCTTACCAAAGCTTGCCGCATATGAGATGCGCCTTGCGCCCTCGGGAGCAAACTCAAGCGCGTATGACAGGTCGTATGCGCCCGAGCTGATGGGACCCCACACCTGATCGCTTCCAGTCATATAGACATCGGCCTTGGGCGGATTAGCCTTCAGCTCCTCCAGGGATGCATAGTGAGGGCTCATCTTAAGCAGCTGGGAACGCTCACGCGCAAACCGCTTGCCCGCCACCCTTGTCTCAGGCTCCATCAGAAGTCTGTAGACAGACTTCTTCAACGGGTTCCCGTTCCAGGACGGCTTTGTCGAAAGAAGCGTCCTCACCTGCTGGGATACGTCCTCACAAGCAGGTACATAGTCCATAATCTCGAACTCATGCCCCAAGCTCTCTACCGCTCGTTGTGTCGCATATGCCTGGAGCAGGGAGCCATAATTAGAGATTGCGTGCCTGGTTATGCAGGATACTTTCACGTGTTTCCTCCGATTGATATCGAGCAACCGCTATTTCTGAATTTTTGCATTCGATTTTTCCACCCGGCTGCACTACAGCGCCTCCTCAGTCTCGTACACGTGCGCGTCGGCTCGGCTTGCGTCGGAAAGGCCGTCGTTGATCGCGGCGTGCATGTCGCAGGTGGAAAGAGCGTCCAGCTCCTCCTTCGTCACCTTGCCCGACTCGTAGTCGCGCACGATGGGGAGCTCGTGCATGTCGAACTTCTTGCCGGGCTTGAGCTTGTGCGCCAGCACCCACGACGCGGGTTTCCAGATGTACTTGTGCATGGCAGGAGACACGGAGCCGATCATCCAGCAGTTGCGGTCGCAGTGGCGCACGCAGCCGCGCACTTTCTCGGCCTGGGCGCTCTCCCACAGCTCATCCCAAGACTCGTCGTTAAGGTTGCCCATAACGAGCTTCTCCTTGGTGCCGTTGCAGGGCATGACGTCGCCGTAGGGGTCGATGAAGAACGTGTCGAACGCCATATCGCACGGGAGCAGGCGCTTCTGCCCATAGATGTAGTTGATGAGGCCCATGTTGAAGTACGCGCGGAACCACTTCTTGGGCTCGTTGGACTTGAGGAGCTCGTTTACCAGGTCCTCGAAGTTCTGGGCCACCATGGGACGGTCCTTGATGATGTTCTTCGCCTCGACAAAGTAGAAGCTGTTGTGCAGGCTGGCGGTGGCGAACTCCATGCCGAGCTCGTCGGAAAGCTTGTACAGCGGCACCAAGTCCGCAGCGTTGCGATCCTGCACCGTCATGCCAAAGCCCACGTCCGGGTGCTTCATTTCCACGAGCTTCTTGAGCGTCTCGTAGCCGCGGTTGAAGCCGTTCTGGAGACCGCGGATCTCATCGTTGGTCTGCTGCAGACCCTCGATGGAGATGCGGATTCCCACCTGGGGGAATTCCTCGGCAAGGGCGATGATGCGGTCGGTGAAGAAGCCGTTGGTGGAGATGACGATGCGGTCGGACTTCTTGTACAGCTCGCGCACGATATCCGCAAGGTCGGTCCTGATGAAGGGCTCGCCACCGGTGATGTTGGTGAAGTACATGCGCGGGAGCTTCTTGATCACGTCGAGGGAGAGTTCCTCCTCCGGACGGCTGGGAGCCTTGTAGCGGTTGCACATGGTGCAGCGCGCGTTGCAGCGGTACGTTACGATTACGGTTCCGTTGAGTTTCTTCTCGGCCATGGGTTAGGCCACCACCTTCCGGTCAATTAGTTCTTGATACAGGGAGACGAGATTCCGGATGTATTTCTCTTGATTACAGTTCTCTGCCACGAATGAACGGCAATGCGCGCTCATCGCGGCGTAAGCCGCAGGATAGGCGGCCACCGCCGCACCCCTACGGATTGCATCTGCAAGTCCTGCCTCATCGTGGGCTTCAGCCAGGAAGCCCGTTTCACCCTCACGTACCAGCTCGGGTATTCCGCCCATGTTCGTACCGATAACGGGCTTGCCCGCGGCGAGTGCCTCGAGAACCGCATATGGCGCGTTCTCGAGCCACTCTGACGGCGCAGCCGCCAGAGTGGCTCGATTCACAAGTCCGCGCAGGGCGTCACCGGTTTTATATCCAACCAGCTCAATCCTCGAGCTTATTTCGTTTGGCATTGCGGAAACTTTGACCTTCACAGCATCACATTCAGGGCCATCGCCTGCAATAACAAGACGCCAATCAGGGATCACCGGTGCCGCCTTCTCAAAAGCATGCACGAGCGTTAACACGCCTTTCTCGCGAGAAAGGCGTCCCAGATACAGCATGTAGGGATCTTCATTATTTTGGTTGGCAACTTCCCGTGACATCGAATCGGGATTCAGGAAATTCCGCATGAGGACAAGCTGACGCTCGGGAAGCCCCGCTTCAATAAACTTGTTCCGCATGAACTCACTCGGGCAGATGATGCGATCGAGACGTGAATAGGTTTTGTGCCGTTTAAGCCACTCCGCCTCAGCCACCGCTAACGCGCTTTTTGCGATCGAACCCTTTACGCACTTCTTCTTAAGGCAATTGCCAAAATGACCCCCGAGACACGAATCGCAAACGTTGCCCTCGGAATCAAGCATAAGATAGCTCGGGCAAGCAAGAATCAAGTCGTGCGAGGTATACACAACCGGCGTTGGATGCTGCTTTAGCCAAGGAGCGTCCAAGATGGAAAACGTAATCTGCCTATGAGTGAGATTGAGATGGATTACATCGGGCTGGAATTCACGGCACAGCGCATCGAACTTCTCGCGCGCCTCTTTGGAATACACAAGTGCCTGCGCGGCCTTCGCCTTATCGACAATAGAGCTCGGTCCGTTATAGTCGCGATTCGTTACAAAGTAACGCGACCACTCAGTCGGCTCATTACGCTCATCCTCCATGCTGAAGAAGGCAACTTCATGCCCAAGAGCGCGAAGACCATCGGCAAGAGCAAAGTAGTACGTCTCGCTTCCACCCTTGCGCCAATGAAACTTATTTACAAGAAGGATCTTCATTACGCAACACCCTCATACAAAGCAAGCGTCCTTTGGACGACGCTGTTCCAGTCATAGCCATTAATCGCGCGGTCACGTGCCATGGCGCCCAGCCTCTCCGCTTGGGCAGAATCCGCTATCAGGCCTTCAAGCACGTCGCGCAGCGCCCCCGCGTCTCCGTGTGGGAACGTGAGCCCGCAACCCTGCAGAACATCCGCGCACTCGGGAATATCCGAGGTAACGCATGCCGCACCGTGAGACATGGCCTCCAGCAAGCTCATGGGCAGGCCCTCAACGTCGGAGGGGAGCGCGTAGCAATACGCGTTGGAGTACAGCTCGGAGAGCAGGTTGCCCTCAACGTGGCCGGTAAAGAGCGCGCGGGGGTCGGACGCGGCAGCCTCTTTGAGCGCCACGGCGTAGTCGTCCGTATCGGAGGAGTCGCCCGCGATAACCAGGCGCTTATCCGTCTTTACCTGCTTGTACGCCTCCACCAACAGTTCCGGTCGCTTCTCGGGCACAATGCGACCGAGGTAGAGGACATAGGAGCCCTGGGTGAGCCCCAAGCGCTCGGAGATCTCCTTCGCGGGAAGATCCGCCTCGGGAGTGATGCCGTTGGGAATGAGCGTAGCCTCGCGGCCGTAAGCCTCCTTGAAGTACTCCTGATTGCCCCGGGAAAGCACGATGAGCGCATCCGCGCACTTGGCCGCCGTCGCCTCGCCGAACTTGATGTACTTGGAAGCCAAGCCGCCCCATTTTGCACGCTGCCAGTCCAGGCCGTGGATCGTTGCCACGGTCCTGATGTCCGCGGAACGCGCAAAACGAAGGGGGACACACGGCCCCTCTGCGTGATAGTGAATTACGTCTGCCCCGTCTTTGATGGCGGCCCTTGTTGCGGCAAAGCTGCTCGTGAGCGCAGAGAGCCCCTTGATGTCCAGAGCCTTTACGGGAACGATGCGGTAGCCATCCTTCTCGTAGGGCTCGGAAGGAGCTCCTTCGCCCATACGGTCGTAGCAGGTTACTTGGTGACCAAGGTCTGCCATACGGCGAGCAAGCTCGCCTACCACCACTTCTACGCCGCCCTCGCGCGAACCCGTTCTCTTTTGGCCTATCATGGCGATGCGCATGCTACACGGCACCTTCCCCAGAGAACATCGTCTTCAGCGTGCCGAATAACAACCGCAGGTCCTGGCGCAGGCTGCGATTCTCTATATAGTGAAGATCCAGCTCAACCATTTCGTTGAAGCCCAGGTGGCTGCGGCCCATTACCTGCCAAGGACCGCTGCAGCCGGGTTTTACCGCCAGGCGCTTCATGTCGTGCTCGCTGTACAGGGCAACCTCGCGCGGCAGGCCGGGGCGCGGGCCAATGAGGTTCATTTGGCCCAAGAACACGTTGATGAGCTGGGGCAGCTCGTCGATGCTGTGCTTGCGAATGAAGTTACCCACACCGGGAATAATGCGCGGGTCGTGCTTCATTTTAAACATGGGGCCAGTGGCCTCGTTTTGGGCCTGCAAGTCCTTGAGCATTTGGTCTGCGTTGGGAACCATGCTGCGGAACTTGTAGATCTTAAACAGGTAGAACGTGCCGTCTTTGCGCACGCGGCCCACGCGCCACTGTGAATATAGGGGGCTGGCGCCCGGGCTCTTTATGCAAATGACCACGCTCAGAATTACCCCGGGAATAAAGAGCAACACCAGGGCTCCGCCGGCGGCGACAATGTCCACCGTACGCTTAACAACGCGGTAGAGCCTGTGCCCAAGCTCGGGCTTCACGCCGGAGTTGGCACCGCGCAGCATCTTGTACGCTTCTTCGTTTGTAAGGTAATCCCCCGCAGCACCGGCTGCGGCAGTGACGGAATTCGCCGTGGCGGCCGTGCGCGTCTCCCGCGCGCCCTGTGCCATGGTCATCATCGTAGGCTCCAAGAGCCCTCCTTCGATACTTTTTGCCTTCGGTCGTCCGCTTGCGAGCTTGCAGCTAGGCAATCACTCTTCTGTGATTGCGCATAACGCGCTGCTCTTTTGAAAGCACCGCAAGGCCAACGCGGGTGGTTACGCGTCGGCCGCACAAGTCGAGCTCCAAAAAGGCAGTGCTCTTGCGTCTGTTAATGGTTTTGATAAGGGCCTCGTGCCCCAGCAGCGGGCCTGCCGTTACTACGACCTGGTCTCCATCCTTTAGAGCCTCGCTCATGGGCACCACGCGGTCTCCCCTATTGGTAAAGCTGCCAATGAGCTGGGTCTCTTCTTTTGCCAGCGGCACAAACCGACCGTCCTGGGAAAGCACCCGGGCAAAGTCGTCCATGCGCAGCAAATACTGTTGCACGGTCCGAGGATCTGCCGTATCGCAGATAAGATAACCGGGAAAAAGCGGCTTAGTCGTGCTGACCCATTCGCCGTGCACCTTGATCTTGGTTTGGTATTGGGGATAAAAGAGCTCTTGCATGGCACTCGCCGGCACCATGCGCTCGATGCGCTCGCGCATTACGTCTTCGCGACCGTTAATGACCTGGATCACATACCACACGAGCACCACCCCCTTTCTGTCTTACGTGTGGCTCAAGGGGTTTGGGTATGGCTTCGCCAGGGCGCTTGTGCGCGAAGGCGCTCCATATTCAAACCCTGAGCCCAGTCAGACAAGCACGTGGCTCTGCCCCACCGTGAACGGTATGTACAAATGCAGTTGCTAGAGACGCGGACGTGTTTCGCAAAATGACCGCGACCCCAGCTGGCTGCGTGCGAACCAATCAAGCGGGTACAAAACTGAACCGCACGCAAACAGCTGAAGAACTGCTTCGTTTAGGCATGAAACTATCAATTATTTGCACCTGTGAATTAACTCAGTACAAATAAACAACGTCGCATGACTTCTTTATTGGAGCTCGTGGTGTTTCTGGCACCGCCGTTACGGCCGGATGCTGATCGACCCTGCGCTTCATGGCTTGCTGGAGCCGTGAAGCGCAGTTGAACTCATGTAACGTTAGGTATCCTAGCACAAGCTGTTAGCGAAACTGATTTGGACTGCATTGGACAACATAACGTTCATTTGACGTGCTTAAGGGGGCTGTTTTGGGATGTTGTTCACGTTAATGCAGGTTATTGGGACGCCAACGGAGATTAGAGGCGTTCCTGAAGCCCAAATGGAACGGCGATCTACACTGATAATCGCGTTTGGCTAACAAACTATGTACAGAGATGGGAAATAAATTGTGCAACTTTTTGTTGGTGTGGATTGGGTTTATGGCGCGATGTGTATTGGCATGAAAAAAGGCCTTCGGAATTCCGAAGGCCTTTGCATTCACGATGGTGGAGACGAGGGGGATCGAACCCCTGACCTCTTGACTGCCAGTCAAGCGCTCTCCCAGCTGAGCTACGCCCCCGTGACGTGGAGATACTATAGGGGAAGTTGGCGTGACGTGCAAGGACTTTTTTGGTCAGATTCTAAATGCCTAACGATATAGGTAAGCGATGGCGGTGCCGGTGTGGACTTGGATCGTGGCTGTTGACCTGACGACGTTGCTAATGCCCGTATCGGCCAACAGGCCCAAGGGACTGTGATCTAGCTCCCATTCTAGGCCGTGTTCGCTTACCTCGGTTTTAGGAGCAATGGCTATGATAGAGAACGTCTTGCCTTCTGCGCTTTCGATGGTCCACGATTCGCCTTCGTGCAGAATGCGGGCCATGGTCTCGTCCTCGGCAATCCAGACTGGGGCATCCTCGTAGCCCGCGAGCAGGCCCAGTACGGAAAGCGCCATGTCCGGACGGCCGCCGGTGGCGCAGGTCGCAACCACTTCGGCACCCGGCCAGCGACGGCGGACGGAATCGAGCGCCAACGC
>URZB01000079.1 GCA_900552295.1 uncultured Collinsella sp. | reverse complement strand
CCTTATCGGCGGCAGCGTCAGATGTGTATAAGAGACAGGTCAAAGTTGATGCCCAAAATGCCGACGGGTTTGCCCTCATCGTTGCGGATAAAGATCGTCGACGATTTGAGCAGCTTACCGTCGGTGGTTTTAGTGAGGTACGGCTCGCGGTCGTGTACGTCGGTGGCGCCTTCGTGCATGGACTCAAACACGATATGGCTGGGGCCGTCACCCAGTTTGCGCCCGCTGACGTGGCCGTTTTCGATCACTACGATGGAGTGGTCCACGTCCTCGGTCTCCAGATCGTGGACGACGACTTCGCAGTTGGGGCCAAATTGGAGCGCCAGACCGTGTGCGAGGCGCTTGTAAAACTCAATCTGTGCGGGGGTCATGGGTACCTTCCTAAAAATTAGTTTGGGCTCACTGTGCCATAAACCACACATGACCGCAAACAAATCCATCAACAAGGCAATTCATGACCGTTCGGCGGCGAAAAAGTACCGATTACGGCAACAAACAATTCGTTAGATATACCAATCAAAAAGTGTGATAGAACATTACTAACAAACTTTTTGTTTGGCATCCACATAAAAGTTCAGTCGTGTGAATGGGATCGGGCTGAAACGCGTATGCGGGGGCCGGCAAGAGAGGACTTAAGGAGTTCACCGTATGGCCGATAAGATCCAGTGGGCGGGCAACACGATGCCCAAGAGCGATGACAAGCACTTGGGAATCATGAGCCTCGACCACGTGAAGAAGGCCCGTGCCTTCCACCAGTCGTTCCCTCAATATACCGTCACTCCGCTTGCCCGTCTGGACGGTCAGGCTGCGCGCCTGGGCCTGTCCAACCTGTGCGTTAAGGACGAGAGCTATCGCTTTGGCCTCAACGCCTTTAAGGTCCTGGGCGGCTCGTTTGCCATGGCCAACTATATTGCCGATGAGACCGGCAAGGACGTTGCCGACTGCACCTTCGATTACCTGACCTCCGATCAGCTGGCCGAGGACTTTGGCCAGGCCACCTTCTTTACCGCCACCGACGGCAACCATGGCCGCGGCGTGGCATGGGCTGCCAACAAGCTGGGCCAGAAGGCCGTCGTTCACATGCCCAAGGGTTCCACTAAGCCCCGCTTCGATAACATCGCCGCCGAGGGCGCAACGGTGACCATCGAAGAGGTCAACTACGACGAGTGCGTGCGCATGGCCGCTGCCGAGGCCGACGCCTGCGAGCGCGGCGTCATCGTTCAGGACACCGCCTGGGAGGGCTACGAGAAGATCCCGTCCTGGATCATGGAGGGTTACGGCACCATGGCTTCCGAGGCTGCCGAGCAGCTGCGCGAGATGGCCATCAACCGCCCGACGCACGTGTTTGTCCAGGCTGGCGTGGGTTCGCTCGCCGGCGCCGTGGTGGGCTACTTCACCAACCTGTATCCCGATAACCCGCCCACCTTCGTCGTGGTTGAGTGCGCGCCTGCTGCCTGCCTGTACAAGGGCGCTGCCGCCGGCGACGGCGATCCGCGCATCGTGGACGGTGACATGCCCTCCATCATGGCCGGTCTGTGCTGCGGCGAGCCCAACATTCTGGGCTGGGATATCCTGCGCAACCACGCCACCGCCTTCGTGTCCTGCCCCGACTGGGTCACCGCTCGCGGCATGCGCACCCTGGGCGCTCCCGAGAAGGGCGACCCGCGCGTCATCTCCGGCGAGTCCGGCGCTGTGACCACCGGCCTGGTCGAGACCCTCATGCTCGATCCCGAGTACGCCGAGCTCAAGGAACTCATCGGCCTGGACAAGACGAGCTCCGTGCTCTGCTTCTCCACGGAAGGTGACACGGACCCGGATCAGTACCGTCGCATCGTCTGGGAGGGCGAGTATCCGACCTGCTAGCAGACTGACCTGTCCGGAGGCAGCCGGAGGACTTTACTCCCTGCTCGGACAGTCCTGCTCGCACGGAGAGCACATTAAGTGCTCTCCGGCTCGTGCGGAACTCGCGACGGAGCAAAGTCCTCCGTCCGCCTCCTACGTTTACTTGCTTGCCGGGTACTCGACCTCACGCTGCTTGGCACAAGTGATCTATCTGAAATATCTACCTGTAGGTAAACCCTTGTAGAAAGGTTGACTGTTATGACTAAGGAACTCGATTTCGAGGCAATTAAAAACGCTGCTGAGTCCCATCGTGCTGATATGACGCGTTTTCTTCGCGCAATGATTAGCCATCCCTCTGAGTCTTGTGAGGAGGGTGAGGTTGTCGCCTGCATTAAGGCCGAGATGGAGAGCCTCGGCTATGACGAGGTCAAGGTCGACGGCCTGGGCAACGTTATGGGCTTTATGGGCGAGGGCGACAAGATCATCGCCATCGACTCCCACATCGACACCGTCGGCATCGGCAACATCGAGAACTGGGACGCCGATCCCTATGAGGGCTACGAGACCGACGAGATCATCTACGGCCGCGGCGGCTCCGACCAGGAGGGTGGCATGGCTTCTGCTACCTACGCTGCCAAGATGATGAAGGACATGGGCCTCATCCCCGAGGGCTACAAGATCATGGTCGTCGGCACCGTCCAGGAAGAGGACTGCGACGGCATGTGCTGGCAGTACATCTACAACAAGGACGGCATTAAGCCCGAGTTCGTCATTTCCACCGAGCCCACCGACGGCGGCATCTACCGCGGTCACCGCGGCCGCATGGAGATCCGCGTCGACGTTCACGGCACCTCCTGCCACGGCTCCGCTCCCGACCGCGGCGACAACGCCATTTACAAGATGGCCGACATCATCGCCGACGTCCGCGCCCTCAACAACAACGGCTGCGACGAGTCGACCGACATCAAGGGTCTCGTCAAGATGCTCGACCCCAAGTACAACCCCGAGCACTTCGAGGATGCCCGCTTCCTGGGCCGCGGCACCTGCACCGTCAGCCAGATCTTCTACACCAGCCCCAGCCGTTGCGCTGTCGCTGACTCCTGCGCCATCTCCATCGACCGTCGTATGACCGCCGGTGAGACCTGGGAGTCCTGCCTGGACGAGATCCGCAACCTGCCGGCCGCCAAGAAGTACGGCGACGACGTGAAGGTCTCCATGTACATGTACGACCGTCCGTCCTGGACCGGCGAGGTCTACGAGACCGAGGCTTACTTCCCCACGTGGATCAACAAGGAGACCGCTCCGCACGTCAAGGCCCTCGTCGACGCCCACAAGGCCATGTTTGGTGACGAGCGCATCGGCTGCGAGCCCAGCATGGACAAGCGCACCGGTCGCCCGCTGTGCGACAAGTGGACCTTCTCCACGAACTGCGTTTCCATCCAGGGCCGCTACGGCATCCCCTGCGTGGGCTTTGGCCCGGGTGCCGAGTCTCAGGCTCATGCTCCCAACGAGGTCACCTACAAGGACGACCTGGTCACCGCTGCCGCCATGTATGTGGCTGCCCTGAACCTCTACGATCCGAGCCAGGCCGATGGCGACGCCACCGTGTTCCGCGCCGGTCTGACCAACAACAAGATCGACTAGTCCCATTCCTCGATTTTGTTGAGCCGGGGACAGTTTATGCCCCCGGCGCCTCCTGTTGACTTGGGGCCCGCGGTCGTTATCTCCCATGCTTCCTCAACGGTGGCGGGTCCTCGTCATGGTGCTCTGCATGTTCTAGCCACACGCGCATGCCGGAGCACATCTACTCATTGCGATCGTTTTATCTTTAGAAAGGACATTTCCATGGACGCTAAGTTTACCGAGCTCGTCGAGCGGCTGAACGGCCTCGATTTTAAGGGTATGTACGGCAGCGATTTCCTGCACACCTGGGACAAGACCACCGATGAGCTCAAGGCTCTCTACATCGTCGCCGACGCCCTGCGCGAGCTGCGTGAGAACAACGTCTCTCCCAAGATCTTCGACTCGGGCCTGGCCGTCTCGCTGTTCCGCGACAACTCCACCCGTACGCGCTTCTCCTTCTCTAAGGCCGCCAACCTGCTCGGCCTTGAGCTGCAGGACCTGGACGAGAAGAAGTCCCAGATCGCTCACGGCGAGACCGTCCGCGAGACCGCTACCATGATCTCCTTCATGGCCGACGTCATCGGCATCCGCGACGACATGTACATCGGTAAGGGCGACGCCTACATGGCCGAGGTCTCCGAGTCTGTCCAGCAGGCTTACGAGGACGGCGTTCTGGATCACCGTCCCACGCTCATCTCCCTGCAGTCCGACTCCGATCACCCCACGCAGTCCTCTGCCGACATGCTCTACCTCATCAACGAGTTTGGCGGCCTCGAGAACCTCAAGGGCAAGAAGGTTGCCGTCACCTGGGCCTATTCGCCTTCTTACGGCAAGCCGCTGTCCTGCCCGCAGTCGCTGATCAGCCTGCTGCCCCGCTTTGGCATGGACGTCACCCTGGCTCACCCCGAGGGCTACGACCTCATGCCCGAGGTCGTCGAGCGCGCCAAGAGCTATGCCGCCGAGTCCGGCACCACCTTTAAGCAGGTCAACACCATGGCCGAGGCCTTCGAGGGCGCCGACATCGTGATCCCCAAGAGCTGGGCTCCGTTTGCCGCCATGGAGAAGCGCACCAACCTGTACGCCGAGGGCGACGACGCCGGCATCGCAGCGCTCGAGAAGGAGCTGCTTGCCCAGAACGCCACCCATCAGGACTGGTGCTCCACGACCGAGCTCATGGAGAAGACTGCCAACGGCCAGGACACCATCTTTATGCATCCGCTGCCCGCCGACATCTCCGGTGTCTCCTGCGAGCACGGCGAGGTCAACGCCGACGTCTTCGACATGCACCGCGTGGGCATGTACAAGGAGGCCAGCTACAAGCCGTACGCCATCGCAGCCATGATGTTCCTGCAGAAGGTTGCCGATCCCGCCGCTACCCTCAAGGCCCTCGACGAGCGCAACACCGCCCGTTGGTTCCAGGCCTAAAGCTGGGCTGAGGTAAGCCGTATAAAGGGGGCGCTCTGCCAACCGGCGGGGTGCCCCCTTTTTGCATCGCGGGCGTGCGGGATAAGCGCTTTCGATGTGGATGTCCGCGGCGCGAGTTATGGGTACGATGGTTTCAGGGGAGGTATCACCATGAAATTTGGATGCGTCATTATGGCCTCGGGCGAGGGTAAGCGGTTTGGCTCTAACAAGATGCTTGCCGATATCTATGGCGAGCCGCTGATTGCCCGGACCATCGATTCGGTCCCCCGGGGCTTTGACGTCGTGGTTTCGACACGTTGGCCCGAGGTCGCCCAGATTTGCGAGGACAAGCATTGTCCGTGCGTGTTGCACGATGGCGAGCTGCGCAGCGAAAGCGTCCGTGCGGGCCTTTCGTGGGGAGTCGAACGCAACTGGAAAGGTTGCCTCTTTTTGCCGGGCGACCAGCCGCTCGTGAGTTCGGATTCTTTTGAGGCTATGGTTCGTGCATTTGACGAGTGTGGTCGCAAGCATCCGGTGCGTCTTGCGTGCAACGGTGAGCCTTCGAGCCCGGTGCTCTTTCCGGCGGAATTGTTCGATGCACTTATGCGTCTTGAGGGCAAGGACGGCGGCGGTTCGATCCTCAAGGACCGTACCGACGTGATGCTGGTCGAGGTGCGTGCCTACGAGCTGTGGGACGTCGATACCGCCAAGGGACAGCAACGCATAACGGAGCATATCGCCGCCTGCTCGTATTTTGATCGCGTGGCCAACAGCATCAATCAATAAGGAGCAATTATGATCATCATCAAAAACGGCGCGCTCGTGACGCCACAGGGGCTTCGCCGCGCCGATCTTGCCATGGATGGCGATAAGATCGTGCGGATCGCCGCGGCGATTGAGCCGGCCGAGGGCGATACCGTTGAGGATGCCGTGGGCTGCTGGGTGTTCCCCGGCTTTATCGACGGCCACACGCACATGCAGTGCTGGACCGGCATGGATTGGACAGCCGATAGCTTTGAGACCGGCACGCGCGCGGCTGCCTGCGGTGGCACGACGACCATTGTGGACTACGCGACGGCCGATCGCGGCGTGACCATGCCCGATGCCTTGGCCGAGTGGCATCGCCGCGCCGATGGAACCTGCACGGCCAACTACGCTTTTCACATGGCACTCGCCGAGTGGAACGAGCGCAACCGCGCCGACCTTTCGGCTATGCGCGAGGCGGGCGTATCGTCGTTTAAGACTTACTTTGCCTACGACCACCTGCGCTTGGACGATGCCGAGACGCTCGAGGTGCTCGAGGAGCTCAAGCGTATTGGCGGCATACTGTGCGTGCATTGCGAGAACGGCACGCTGGTGAATGAGCTGCAGAAGCGCGTGTTTGAGCAGGGTATCCACGGGCCCGAGGGCCATGCGCTCAGCCGTCCGGCTGTGTGCGAGGCCGAGGCAGTGAGCCGTCTGCTATATCTGGCGCACCTGGCCGGCGACGCACCGGTCAACGTGGTGCACCTTTCGACCAAGCTGGGGCTCGAGGCCATCCGTGCCGCCAAGGCGCGCGGGCAGAAGAATATCTATGTCGAGACCTGCCCTCAGTATCTGATGCTCGACGATACTTGCTACTTGGAGCAGGGCGAGGACGGCTTTGCGGGTGCCAAGTATGTGATGAGCCCGCCGCTGCGCCATGCGGGTGACCGTGCCGCGCTGCGCGAGGCGCTTGTGACCGGCGAGATCGATACGATTGCGACCGACCACTGCAGCTTTAACCTGCACGGGCAAAAGGACCGCGGGCGCGACGACTTCCGCGCGATTCCCAACGGCGGACCCGGTGTGGAGCATCGTTCCGTCGCGATCGCTACGAGCTTTGAGGGACAGCTGGGCCCCGAGGATCTGTGCCGCTTGATGAGCGAGAACCCGGCGCGCGTCTTTGGCATGTATCCGCGCAAGGGATGTCTTGCCGAGGGCTCCGATGCCGATGTGTGCGTGTGGGATCCCAAGGCGCGCTGGACGATCAGCGCCGCGACGCAGCATCAGGCCGTGGACTACACGCCGCTCGAGGGCTTTGAGGCGCACGGCCGCGCCAAGGCAGTGTTTGTGAACGGCGTGCTGGCCGCGCGCGACGGCGAGCCCACCGGAGCCCAACCCGGCCGCTACGTCCCCCGCTAGCAGCAAGGATGCCGTCAGGGTAGCTAATTTGGGACGGGGCTCTTTTAGCTACCCCTGGAGGCTGGTGGCGACGATGGGGCTGCCG
>URZB01000078.1 GCA_900552295.1 uncultured Collinsella sp. | reverse complement strand
GTGGGCGGCATTGTCCTAATAGCCATTATTGTGAGCGTTGTCCTCAATTCGCAGCCGCAATCTGCAGGTGAACCTGTTACCGACATGGTCATGGAAGGCACCTTTACCACGACTGTCGAGGCAAAAGGACAGCTCAAGCCAATTTCTGCCTCAGTGGTCTCCCCTTCTGTTGACGGCACGGTAGCATCGATCAACGTGCAAGCCGGTCAGAGCGTCAACGAGGGCGACGTGCTCATGACCATTAAAAACGATGAGCTCGATAATGCCGTTGCCGAGGCGCAGCGCGCGGTCGCGGCCGCCCAGGAAGACCTGAAAAACGCGCAGGCGACACTTGCTGCCGCACAGGCAGCACCGACGCTGGATGCCGACGGAGCGACCACCCCGACGGATGCAACCGCCAACGCCAGCGCCGTCTCGAGCGCTCAGCGCAATCTCGCCTCGGCCCAGGCAACCCTGGACCAGGCAAACGCCAAGGCGACCGAACGCACCGTAAAGGCCCCCAGCTCGGGTAGCATCGTCGAACTCAACGCCAAAGTGGGCGCCACGGTGACCGGAGGCATGGTCATGGGCGAAGGCGACACGAGCGGCGGCAAGCAGTGCATGCAAATCGCCGACCTCTCTAAGATGAAGGTGACGGTTCAGGTGGGCGAAAAGGACATCGCCAAGATCGCCGTGGGCCAGAGCGCCAACGTTACCTATCCCGCGTTTCCCGATATCGTGAGCCAGGGCACCGTCACGGCTATCGCATCGGTTGCAAACTCCGACGCAGCCAACGGTGGTGGCGGAAGCGTAACCTTTAACGTCGACATCCTCATCGAAGCACCCGACAGCCGCCTTAAGCCCGGTATGACTGCCGAGGTCTCGGTGGTGACCGAGCAGCTTGACGACGTAGTCATGGTGCCCACCACTGCGCTCATGACCGAGGATGGCGAGCACTATTACGTCAATCTGGCCACCGATGACGAAGGCAAGGAAACGCGCCACGTGAAGGTAACTGTCGTGACGCAAAACGACAACGAAGCTGTGGTCGGCAAGACGCAGGTCAAGCGCGACGAGCAAGGCAACGAGATCAACCCCGACGTGCCGGTTACCAAGCTGCGCGATGGAGACACCATCGTGGTGGATACCGGCGCGGGCATGACGGCAGACGGCGGCGACAGTATGCCTGCCGATGAGGGCATGTAATGCGCCCCGTCATCGACATCCGCAACGTGCACCGCATCTTTGAGAGCGAGGCCGGTTGCGCTCACATCCTGCACAATGTGAGCCTGGCGGTGGACCCCGGTGAGTTCGTCGCCATCACCGGCCCCTCGGGCTCGGGCAAGTCGACGCTCATGAACATCCTGGGTTGCTTGGACAAACCGACGGCGGGCGACTATTACCTGCAGGGCCTCAATGTCGCCGAACTCGACGATGATGAGCTCACCGAGGTGCGTGCGCTGAGCATCGGCTTTGTCTTTCAGAGTTTCAACCTGCTGCCGCGTCTGTCGGTTATCGAAAACGTCATGCTGCCGCTGTCCTACACCAATGTGCCGCGCAACCAGCGCGAGATGCGCGCCGTGCACGCGCTGCAAGCCGTCACGCTACCGGTCGACCATTGGGACCACCGCATATCGGAACTCTCGGGTGGACAGATGCAACGCGTCGCCATCGCGCGCGCCCTCGTCAACGATCCGCCCATCATTCTGGCCGACGAGCCGACGGGAAACCTGGACTCCGCCACTGGAGCGCTTGTGATGGAGACCTTCCATAAGCTCCAGAAGCGCGGCAAAACCATCGTGCTTATCACACACGACCCCGGCATCGCCGCCGAGGCCGACCGTGCCATGACCATCCGCGACGGTCGCATTCACGACGGCGCGTATATTCCACATGCACCGCGGACCCTGCGCAGCGCCGTAGATAGCCTGCCCATGATTTCCGCCTCCACCAACCCGCCGAAAGGAGTGGTGGCATGAGCGCCCGCGATCTCATCCAGGAAGCCCTTCACTCGCTCGAAGCCAACAAGGGGCGCAGCCTGCTCACCATCCTGGGCATTGTCATCGGCATCGCCTCGGTTATCGCCATGACTTCGCTCATCGGCGGTATCCAAAACAGCCTGGTCAACAGTCTGGGCCTCAATGCGGCACGCATGGTGCAAATCTATTCGTCGCAAGAACTCACCGAGTCGGACATCGAGAAGCTTCAAAAACTGGTGCCGCAGATAGAGCAGATCGGCATTGTCGACAGCGCGTATACCGAGTATAAGACCGGCGATAAAAGCTATACCGTCATGGCACAGGGTGTCGATAGCGACATGCTCGACGCCGTGGGGGCCAGCAAGCTCGTTGCGGGGCGCACCTATTCCCAGGCCGAGTCCCAATCAGGCTCGCGCGTGGCGCTCATCAGCCGCAACGGCGCCGATCAGCTTTACGGCAACGAACAGGATGCGCTGGGGAAAACCATCAAGGTGTCCAACGGCGAGGTGCAGATTGTAGGCGTGATTGATGGCGGCAGCGACTCCATGGGCTCGCTCACGCTGTATATGCCACGCGAAACTATCTCCGGACTGTTTGGCGACGAGAATCCTTCATTCCCCAGCGTGACGGCACTTGCCGCCGAGGGCACGGACATGGATGAGCTCTGCAAAACCATCGAGTCCAAGGTGCGCGCGATGAAGGGCATCGAGGAGGAGGACGAGTACGACAGTGTATCGGCAACCTCCATGAAAAGCGCTATCGATGCACTCAACTCCTTTATGGGCGCATTCTCGCTCATCATGGGTGCTGTCGCCAGCATCTCGCTGCTTGTCGGCGGTATCGGCATTATGAATATGATGCTTACCAACGTAACGGAGCGCATTCGCGAGATCGGCATCCGCCGCGCTCTGGGCGCCAGTCGTCGTGATATCACCGCGCAGTTTTTGGCCGAGTCCTCGGCGCTGTGCGTCACCGGCGGACTGTTGGGTGTCCTGATTGGCTATCTGCTGGCATGGGGACTCACGTTCTTTGCCGCAAGCTCGGGCATCATGAGCGAGTTTGGAGCTACCGGGACGATCACGCCAAGCTTCTCCATTACGACAGTGTTGATCGCGTTTGCCGTCTCCGTCGGCATCGGCGTAATCTTTGGCTTCTACCCCGCTCGCCGCGCAGCAAAGCTCGACCCGGTGGAGTGCCTACGCTACCAGTAAGCCACCACCAACAAGTTGCGGTGAATTAGGGACTGAATATGCTATCTAGCAGCAAAAACAGACACTATTTCACCGCAACTTATTGAAGGGCTGCTTGCGCCAGTTCCGGGCGTCGTCCTCGAACTTTTGGCGGATGACGGTCTTGTACGGTTCGAGCTTGCTCGAGGCGCTCCTCCTCGCGGGCGGGAGGGAACGCAGGCGCGGCGAGCGCCTATCGCGCGAACTCCCGTAAGAGCGCGTCTTCCACTTCCCGAAGCGAAAGGGCCCCGTCTCCCTCGGCGGGACGGGTGACCACGATGCAGTGCGCTCCCGCGTCGCGCGCGGCGGCGAGCTTCTCGGCCGTGCCGCCTACGGTTCCCGAGTCCTTGGTCACAAGCCACTGGGCGCCCACCTGCCGAAGCATCGCCTCGTTGAGCTCGCGGGTGAAGGGCCCCTGCATGCCGATGACGTGCGACGGCGAAAACCCCGCGTCGATGCACTTCGTTATAGCGCCGGGCAGCGGGAGCACACGCACGAAGAAGCGGTCCGCGAAATCGGCGACACGCGTGTAGGGAGCAAGCTCCTTGCTCCCCGTCGTGAGAAGCGCGCGACCCGGGTTCTCGGAGAGAAAGCGCGCCGCGCAGGCGATCGACGCGACCGGCACGACGCCTTTGGGTAGCGCCTCGGCCGGGCGCGCAAGGCGCAGGCATCGTGCACCCACGGCGAGCGAAGCGGCCCGGATGTTGCCGCTTGCGAGCGTAGCGAAGGGGTGCGTGGCATCGACGACGATGCGCGCGCCGGAAAGCTCACGCTCCATGTCGGCCTCGTCGAGCCTGCCCGCATGCACCTCGATGCCCGGAAGCTCGCCCAAAAGCTCGCCTCCGTACTCGGTTGCCGCGTAGGCACGGGCGGGGATGCCCGCCCCGCTCGCCCATTCGCACAGAAGTCGGCCCTCGGTGGTGCCGGCGAAGATGCGCAGCGCCGGCGCGGATGCGGGCGCCGTCACTTCGGGCCGCCTGGGCGCGTGATCTCGTAGAGCAGCGCGTTCATAATGGCGGCCGCCACGGTCGAGCCGCCCTTGCGACCCCTCGCGACGATGGCCGGAACGCGTCGCGCGAGTAGCTCCTCTTTCGCCTCGACCACGTTCACAAACCCGACCGGCACCCCAACGACGAGCGCGGGCGCGATCTTCCCCGCGTCCATGAGCTCGGCGAGGCGCAGAAGTGCTGTGGGAGCGTTGCCGACGGCCACGATGAGCGGGCCCTCGATGCCGCAAGCTTTGTCCATGCTCGCAACGGCGCGAGTCGTGCCCGCGGCGCGCGCCGTTGCGGCGACATCAGGGTCGGCCATGTAGCACACGGCCTTGCAGCCGATCTTCGCGAGCGCGGGCTTGCTTATGCCTGCGAGCGCCATGTTCGTATCGGTGAGCACCGTGGCCCCTGCGCGCAGTGCGTCGAGCGCACAGTGCGCGGCGTCATGGGTGAACACGAGGGAATCGGCGTACGAGAAGTCAGCAGTGGTGTGGATGACGCGCTTCACGACGGGTTCTTCGAGCGGCGGGAACGTGCGGCCGCCGAGCTCTTCGGTGATGATCTCAAAGCTGCGCCGCTCGATGTCGCCGGGCGCCATCTCCTTGGAATCCATCTAGTACTCCACTCCTTCCCTTGCACCTATCCCCTGAGCGTAGGGGTGTTTCTCGCACCGCATCTCGGTTATGTAGTCGGCCTTCTCCACGATCTTGCGGGAAGGCGCGCGCCCGGTGAGCGCTACTTCGACGCCGCGCGCGGACATATCGAGCGCGCGGTCCACGAGTGCCTCGTCGACAAGCCCCTTCGAAAGCGCGTCGAACGCCTCGTCAAGCACGAGCAGCCCCTCCTGCGCGCCCTCGAGCTCGGCAAGCGCGGAAGCGAGGTTCCCATCGTGCAGCTCGCGCGTCGCGGCAAGTTCTTCCGACGTCATGGACCAGGTAAACTTGTCCGACGCCTTCCCCGCGAACACGGGCACGCCGAAATGCTCGGCGAGCAGGCGCACCTCCCCGCTTTCGCCGTCTTTCAGGAACTGCACGACGACGACGCGGCGGCCTGCGGCGAGCATGCGAAGGGCGAGGCCCATCGCCGCCGTGGTCTTGCCTTTGCCGTCGCCATGATACACGTGGATCATACGCCCTCCTCGATAATGCGGTAGACATACTCCATGTCGAGCGCCCCGCGCACGACGTCGGCCAGGCGGTCGAACTCGCGCGCACGGTGATCGGCCGCGGACGCCGCGCCCGCAGCACCCACGACGCTCTCGGGCAGGCCGCGCATGCGCGCGAGCGAGCGCGCGAGGGCGAGCGCCACCCCCGGTTCGTCGAACAGGCCGTGGAGATAGGTTCCGAACACGTTTCCGCAGGCCGCGCCTTCTGGTTTGCCGCCAATCGTGCCCGCAGGGGCGCAGGAGACGGTCGTTTCGCCGTCGTGAATCTCGTACCCGCGCGCCGTCATGCCGTTCCACACCGAAAACGCGCCTTGGGCGCCTGTGATGCGCAGCTCCGACTGGGCGAGGCGCTTTTCCTCCTTGAACACCGTACTTGCAGGGATGAGCCCGAGCCCGCGCGCGGTGCCAGCGCCTTCCCTGCCGTGCGGATCGGAAAGCTTGTCTCCCAAAAGCTGGTAGCCTCCGCATATGCCGAGCACCGGCGTGCCCGCGCCCGAAAGCGCGCGTACACAGGCTCCGATGCCGCTAGCCGCAAGCCAGCGCGCGTCGTCGAGCGTGGTCTTCGAGCCGGGGAGCACCACCAGGTCGGGTCGGCCCAGATCGGTCGACAAGGAAACGTAGCGCACGCCCACGCCGGGCACGCGCGAAAGCGGGTCGAAGTCGGTGAAGTTCGACAGATGCGGAAGGCGCACGACGGCGACGTCGATGACGCCGCGCGCCTCGCGGGCAGATAGGCGCGGCGCGAGCGAGTCCTCGTCGTCCAGGTCGAGCTTAAGATACGGCACGACCCCCACGACGGGAACCCCGCACATCTTCTCGAGCGGGGCCAAACCCGGGCGCAGGATTTCCACATCGCCGCGGAACTTGTTCACCACAAGCCCCCGCAAAAGAGCGCGATCCTCGGGCGCAAAGAGCGCGACCGTGCCGTAGAGCTGGGCAAACACCCCGCCTGGGTCGATGTCGCCCGCGAGCAGCACGGGGGAGGACACGGCGCGCGCGAGCCCCATGTTGACGATGTCGTTTTCGGCAAGGTTGATTTCGACGGGGCTGCCGGCGCCCTCGATGACGATGACGTCGTTTTCCTCCGCAAGCGAATCGAACGCCTCCAAAATCTGCGGCATGAGCGCCTTCTTTCGCGCGAAGTAGTCCCTCGCAGCGAAGGCTCCCTGCGCCTTGCCGGCCACGATGAGCTGGCTTCGGTGGTCGCTTTCGGGCTTGAGCAGGATGGGGTTCATGCGCACGTCGGGCGCGATGCCGCACGCCTCGGCCTGCATGATCTGGGCGCGCCCCATCTCGAGCCCATCGGCCGTGACACCGCTGTTGAGCGCCATGTTCTGGCTCTTGAAGGGAGCCACGCGCAGGCCGTCCTGCGAAAGCACACGGCACAGCCCCGCCGCAAGCAGGCTCTTCCCCGCGTTCGACATGGTGCCCTGGATCATGATGGGCTTCGCCCTACCCACGGGTATCGACCTCCTTCGCCGAGCCTCGGCCATCCGCGCCCGCCATAGCGTCGCTGCAAGAAGCGCCGCCCCGTTCGTCGGGTTCGCCTTCGCCCGATGCGCCTTCCGCCCGAAGCGCGCGGCTGAACGCCATCGCAAGCCGGGCGTTCTCCTTGCGCGTGCGCACCGCGACGCGGCACCAGAAACGGGACAGTACCGAAAACGAGTCGCACGTGCGGACCAAAACCCCCTGTTTATACAGGCGCTCGGGGATGTCTTTCGCCGGCGTGCGGACTAAAAGGAAGTTCGCATCCGACGGCACGACGGAAAGCCCGAGCGAGGAGAGCTCGTGGGAAAGCCACGCTCGCTCGCCCGCCAGTACATCGCG
>URZB01000077.1 GCA_900552295.1 uncultured Collinsella sp. | reverse complement strand
GCTCCGTCTCGTGGGCTCGGAGATGTGTATAAGAGACAGCCAAAATGCCAGCATGTTGCACCAGATGGTCGGCAAAGTAGAGTTTGGCGCCCACCACGCCCGCATCGGGACACTGCAGATAGCCCATCATCTCTTCGATAAAGTCCGGGCTTATAACCTCGGTATCGTTGTTCAACAGCAGCAGATAGTCGCCCTTGGCATGTTCAACGCCAAAATTGATGATCTGGGAGTAATTGAACTCGCCCGGCCAGTACACAACGCGCGCGCTGCCCTTGCCTTCGGATGCCGCAGTCACGCGTTCCGGCAGGGTTTCGTAATACGCAAACGTCTCCGGGGCTTCGCTGTTGTTCTCCACCAAGACAATCTCGTAGTTGGTATACGTGGCCTTCTGGGCGATCGACATCACACAGGCATCGAGCGTCTCAACGTGGTCCTTGGTGGGAATCACAATACTCACCAGCGGCGCAGGCTCCGGCAGCGCATAGCGCATGCGGCAGACAAACGGCGTCTCGGTCTCCTCGACCGTTCCGTGAACGCCCAGCGCGTTAAAGTGGCGCTGCAGCGCAAGACGACCCGCTTCAATGGCATACGGCTTGCTATCGGCAGAGCCATCGGCGGTGGAACCGGGATGCACGCGCCAGTGATACAGCACATGCGCAACGTGCTCAAAGCGCGCGCCGGCTGCAAGGCAGCGAAGCGTCAGGTCATAATCCTGGGCGCCCGCGACGTCTTCCGGCGACATGCCAATGCGATCGATAAGCGCCTTCTCCACCATCAGAAAATGCGTCACGCAGTTATGGCTATAGAGTAGGTCGACGTTGAGTTTGGTCTTAAAGACCGGCTGGCCCCACTCCCCCGTTTTCTGGAACATGTCCTCGTCGCAGAACAGGACCTGGGGACGCTCGCCCTCGGCCGCCTTATTCAGCGCGGAAACATACTGGAATAACGCGTCCGGCTCCAGAATGTCATCGTGGTCCAAGAACGCGATGTAGTCGCCCATCGCTTGCTCAATACCTGCGTTGGTGTTGACCACAATGCCGCCGTTGCCAGGCAGCTCAATACGACAAACCCGCTCGTCATTGGCGGCAGCCGCAAGATTGGCCACCGCATCCCATTCGGGCGAGGCGTCCATAAGGAGCAATTCCCAGTTGTCATAGCTCTGGGCTAGCACCGAGTCCAGCAGCTCGCGCAGGTAGACTCGATCGGTCTTGTAGCACGGCACCACAATGCTCACGAGCGGCCTATAGGCAAAGGCCGCCGAAGCGACACGCTGGCACGTCAGATCGCCCGGCTTTGCGCGATGTTGCTCAAACCAACGTCGATAAGCTGCGTCGTCAGCGCGTGCATCCTTCATGCGATTCCAACTGTCGTCGACCATGCCGTTGTACAGGCGACCATCAATGGCGCAAAACCCGCTCTGGATCTGCTCTGTGGGATCGCTCACAATCGCGACAAAATCTCGTATATCCTGAGGCATCTCAACGCTCAGATACGTTTTATTGACGCGGCATCCGTTCTGCTGCGGCACATCGGTCTGCGATTCAAACACATGCACGGTGGCATCGATGGCATTCATATGCGTATCGAAGACCTGGAGCTCAGGCGCGCACTGGGAGTCTCCCGCCCAGGTAACCTCATAGCGCCACACCGCGCCGGCGTCTGCCGGCAGATAGCGAATGGCATCGATCTCGTAGCGACCGCAGCATTCGCCACGCTGCGCGTCGCGGATAAGCGTGCACAGCGCAGGCTTTGCTTTGTAGTTAATCTTGGATTCCAGCTTGGCCACGCGGCTATCGAGGCGAATGGAGCCCAACCTTTGGCCACCGAATGCAAAAACGACATCCATCGACGAACCATCCAAAAACGGAAGCACCAAAATGGCGAGCTCGTGCTCGTAATCGGAAACGGAAGGGCAAAGCGCCAGCACACGGCCATGATCGACCGGGAGCACCAGCGACGGCACACAAGAACCGCTCGTAGTCGCATGGGCAAACGCTTGAGAACCCTCCCGCTCAATAAGCGCGGCGACATCCTGACCGGCAAAACGAAGCAGCACAAACAGACGGCCCTGACTGCGGCAAAGTGCCAAACGCTTGATACTCATCTACACTTCTCGCTTTCCCAGGGCGTTCGCCGCCATGCGCTTGCAGGCACGAAGGCGCCCAACCCTCAGGACATCGTAATCGAACATGAGCTGTTTACACGTACGGCCATTGGGGGCCTCGCTGGCAAGCGCCGCACGCACCATGGCAGCAACCGAAGGTGCGCACTGTGCGAGCGCGGCATCACTGCCCACAGGAGAACCGGCGAGCGCAGCGGCGGCGGCGGCAAACACCCTGCCGCAGTCCGAACCCAACAACCTGAGCGCATCGTACAGCACCAGATCGCAGAGGAAGTACGTCAGGTCATCGGCATGCTGAGCATCGAGACCGTCGCGCTGCCAGTCAGCCAGCACCGCGGAGTAAATCTTCACGTGCTCCAGCAGTCGCGTCTCGTCGTCATAGCGCATGGTGTCCATGAGCGAACCCTTGCGCGCCACGCGGTAGTCATACAGCTTGTTCGAAATAAGCGCGGTCTTGCGCGAGCGACCGTACACGGCAAAATCGAAGACCTGGTCCTCGCCATACTTAACGGTTTCGTCGAACACGATCCCGTTACCCAGCAAAAACTCACGCTTGCAGGCGGTGCGCCATGCAAAGGGGCGAGATGCTTCCTTAAACAGTAGGTCGGAGCTATAGCCTTCAAACGACACATCGCGCGGGCTCAGCACATAGTTAAGCCACGGATACCCCGCCTCCAGCGGATACGGATTCGCACCAAAGGTCAAAACATCACAGCGCTCGCGCTCAAAGGCATCGACGATCACGCGGCATGCATCGGGCGTAAAGCGGTCGTCGGAATCCAAAAACGCGACGATAGGCGCCGTGGACGCAGCGATGCCTGCATTACGCGCACTCGACAGGCCGCCATTGGGCTTATCGACCAGCGTGAAGCGCGCGTCTTTTTCGCAATAGGCGGCCGCAATATCGCGCGAGCCATCCGGCGAGCCATCGTTGACCAGCACGCCCTCCCAATCGGGCATGTCCTGCGCAAGCAGGGAGTCCAGGCACCAGGCCAGGCACTCCTCCACTTTATAGATGGGAACGACAACGGAAATCTTGGGGTTAGCCATAGTCACTCGCTCCTACTGTGCGGCCGGAACGTCATCGGGGTGCGGGTTGTCGCCGTAGGTGCGCTGATACGTCAGCACGCGCCAGACCAGCGACAGGCCGCCAATCTTAAAGTAATGCTTAAACGTATTGAGCTTGCCCGGCTTCTTAAAGTCAAAGCGCGAATCGATATAGGCGCGGGGCGACTTGACCATCAGACGCAAGTCGGTCTCGCCACGCGGATCAAACAGCGACAGGTCAAAGCGACCGGCATCCCAATCGGCCTTGAGCTCGGACGAGGCTTTCTTCCAAAACTGCTCGCGCAGTTCATCGACCAAGCGCTCATCATTCCAACGGTACGTATCGACCTTCATGCGCATTAAAATGCCCTGAAGCTGAGCCTTGAGCTCGGGACGCTCGTCCAAAAAGCGCTGCATCTCGACATACTCGTCGCACACGCAAAACACCTTGTTGGGCGAATTAACGGAGCTCTTCTCGTTATCCTGGCGATAGCACAAAATGGGGTCCGCAATAAACGCGGCACGCTCGGCGCAAGCCCAAACCTTAAAGTTAAAGCCTGCGTCCTGATACGAGGCACCCGGCGTGGGAAGGAACCGAATCTGATTGTCGTTGAGGAACTCGCGCCGATAGATAGCCGACCAAATGGAAGGTTTGCGGTAGAAGATGCCCGGGCGATCGACGGGGCGATACGCGGCGCCCGTCATATGCTCGTCGATAATTCCAAACAGCTCACGGCGCTCGCTGGGCGTGGACCAATACAGGTAAAAGTCGCCCTTAACGACATCGGCATGCTCAGCATCGGCCTTGGCGACCAGCTTTTGGAGCGAATCCTCAAACATAAAGTCGTCGGACTCAAGGATGCCCACGTACTCGCCGCGCGCCATCTCCAGGCCGCGGTTCATCGAGTCGCCGTAGCCGCTGTTGGCCTTGTCGATCATCTTTACACGGGGGTCGCGCTCCATGTACTCGCGGATGATATCTGGCGAACTATCGGTAGAACCGTCGTTGATGCAGATGATCTCGATGTCCTTGAGCGTCTGCGCCACGGCGGAATCGAGGCACTCGCGCAGGTAGCGCTCAACATTGCAGATGGGAACAAGCAGCGAAACTTTAGGGGTATCAGAGTTCTGCAAGAGAACCTCCTGTTGAATAGCGTGTAACAGGGTTATTTTAGCAGCCGAGTTGCGGCGGGCGGCAGCGCTTGGAATTAGAGAAAGCGCTCCAGGCAGGCTTTGAGACCACGAGTCGAAAGATAGAACAGCGTGGCATCTGCCATCGAAAAGCCCGAGGTCGTCGCAACGAACTTGTGGGCAACACGGCAAACAGCGCCCTTGGCAGGCATATCTGCCCAGTCCGTTCCCAAAAACGTCGCGAGGTCCATGTTGACGCGAGCCGCCACGCGATGGAAGTCATCGGCATCCAAGCGCGCCAGGTCGAACACAATTAGGTCCAAAAACCAAGTTATCAGCTCGCCGGGACACAGGTCCAAAAGACCGTAGGCCGCCCAGCCCTCCAAGACCTCCTCGAGCATCCTCATGTGGGCGTCAAGCTTTTTGGCACGAGCCTCGGCACTGTTGAACTCGTGCGTCGCCGATTCGCTCTCCATCACGTAGTGGTAGAACTTGTCCGGCATGACGACGGTCTTACGGGCAAGCGCATAAGCCGCAAATTGGAAGACGACGTCCTCGCCCAAAGCCAAACCGGGGGCGAAGCGAATGCCTTCGCGATTGAGCAGCTCGCACGAAAAAGCCGCACGGCAGGCATAGGGCTGCGCATTCGAATGGAACAGCAGTTGGGGATCACGGGCGCCGAAGGTACCAGCTTTGGGGCTCATGAGTTGCTGGACGCGCTTGGGGGCAGCATCGGCAGGTTCACAGACGCCGCCAAAAACGGCGGCCTCGGCATCTGCAGACTCCATGGAATGCAGCACGTGCTCGACCGTCCGGGCATCGATGTAATCGTCGGCGTCCACAAAAAAGACGGTCTCGCCCTCGGCGACATCGATACCGGCATTTCGAGCACACGAGACGCCCGCGTTTTCCTGGTCAATCACCAGTACGCGATCGTCGGCCTGCGCGATCTGGCGCAACACGTTCAACGAATCATCAGTCGAACCGTCGTTGACGCAGACAACCTGAATCGAGCGCTCGGACTGGGCCAACAGCGAATCGAGGCATCGCTGAATGGAGCGCGCAGAGTTGTAAACGGGGACGACAATGGTAGCTTTAGGACACGAGGCCTCTCCCATGTCGACCTACCCCCTCAGCGATTCGATGAGGAAGGCAGCGACCACGCCTGGGCCTCCAACCGAGGCGTAATACTTAGCACGCCCCAAGGCACCATCCGTCGCGAAACTCGGATGCTCGTCAACCCAGCCCTCAGGATCTTTGAGGATGGCAGCGAGATTTGCGCGCTTCCACGGCTTGAGGTCGTCAAGCGAAAAGTCCCCGGCGTCCAAGGCCGCTTGGAACTCCTTGGCCATCTGAACCAGGAACTCCTTATAGAACTTAGGCGCCAGGCGCACGTAGTTCCACATGTACGAATCGTACTTAATGAGCTGATTGAACTTGAGCATGCGCGCGACGTCATCACTTGCGTGGTCGCGGGCATAATCCTCTCGAATCCAACGCTCAATCTCGGCATACTCGGTATTGACGCAAAAGACCTTAGCCGAAGAATTGACCGAGGAATTCTCGTTGTCCTGGCGATAAGACAACACGACATCATGAAGGTAAACAGCCTTATCGGCGCACGCGATCACCTTAAAGGCAAATGACGTGTCCTGAAAGGATGCCCCCGGAGTCGGCAGGAACTTAATGCCGTTGCGGTCAAGAAAATCGCGACGGTAAACGGCCGACCAAATCGACGGCTTTTGCTTAAAGAACTGCGTCGTATCGCTCGGGTGCACCGGCTTGCCACAGTCCTTGGCCTTAAACATCTCGTGCAGCGAGCGGCGCTCCTCGGGCTTAGACCAGTAGAAATCAAAGTTCGCCTTCGCGAAGTCGGCATTATTGCTATCGGCGGCCGAGACAAGCTTTTCGAGTGCGTCGGGCGCCATAAAGTCATCGGACTCCAAGATGCCAACGTACTTGCCACGCGCCATCTCCAGGCCGTGGTTCATCGAGTCGCCGTAGCCGCTGTTGGCCTTGTCGATCATCTTGACGCGCCCATCGCGCTCCATATACTCGCGGATAATCGCCGGCGAGTTGTCGGTCGACCCGTCGTTAATGCAGATGATCTCAATATCCTTGAGCGTCTGCACCAGGGCGGAATCGAGGCACTCGCGCAGGTAGCGCTGAACATTGTAAATGGGAATAAGCAGCGACAGAACAGGGCTGCCAGAGGCGTTAGTAGACAAATGTGCTCCTTAGGAAATACCTGTCGTTTCATGGTATCAAAGGGTCAGCGCGCCAGCGGGCGTTTATATAATCTATGGAGCCCGCAGAGGCAAACCGATACGAAAGGACGTCATGCAGCCCAAAGCCGCACGCAACATACCCACCGAAGCGCTGCGTTTGGTCGCGGTCGCCGGCATCGCGGTGTTCCACACCTTTCAGTGGACCTTCCAAGCCGTCTGCGTCGGCGCCGTGGAATATGCCCCACTTGCGATGTTCCCCTATTCCGGCGTACTCGGTTTTATTAACTTGCTTGGCTGCTGGGCCAACGAGGTCTTCTTTATGATCTCGGGCTATTTTCTCATCGCTTCGGCCGCGCGTGCTTGGGACGGTGGAGCAACGTGGAAGTCGCAAATGCAACGGACGGCGCAGCGCCTTGGCAAGGTCATTATGCCCACTGCGTTTTATTGCCTCGTGGCGCTCGCGTGGTCCACGGTCGTCTCACCCATTCCCGATGTTACCCTCAATACGCACTATTGGTACACGCTTGGGCTTGAGTTTATCTGGGTCTATGCCGCCACAGTTTTCATGGCGCCATGGTTTGGACTGGCCAAGAGCCGACTCTCCCAGAAAACCTACACGACGACGGTCATCGCCGTTGGAATCCTCGTATTCGTTGTTAACGGGTATTTGGCCGCCATGAGTGCGACAAGC
>URZB01000076.1 GCA_900552295.1 uncultured Collinsella sp. | reverse complement strand
GATATAGACATCGCCAATCTGATTGTCCAAGCATTCATCGGACTCGTTACCTTGGTGGCCTTGATTGTCGCATTCTGGCAAGGCAGCCAGAGCAAAAGGAACAGGGAGGACGACATCAAGCGGTATCAGCCATCCCGCATATCGGCATGGTACGAAGGGGGTCGAAACCGTACCGGTCAGCCCGAGGACAATCGATTCGTCTGGCAGTTCGTCGTGCTTCGAAACGAAAGCGAGTCCCCCGTCTACGACGCAATCGTCACCTGCGTCGGGATTAGCGGAGCCGGCCCCTCTTTCAAAGGAGAGGACAACCGCCCCGTTTTTCCCAACCGCGTCTGCGTCGGCACGCTTCCTCCTGGAGCATGGTACATATGGCTCCCGACGGAAGGGCACGGAATGGGAGTACGCACGGCGCCCGAAACGGCTTTCACCGACGCAAACGGAACATCGTGGGTTCGGCGAGGCAACGGAAGGCTCGAGGAGATTCCTATGGAGCCGGCCTCGTTCTACAGGCTGTCCCTCCCCTTGCCCTGGCGCGGATGCGAAAAGCTGACCGAGTAGCCCCTTGGCATCGTCGCTTCAAGCATTGGGTTTTCCGAACTGAGACGCGACCTTCTCCAGCCGTTCCGGATAACGGGAAAGTCAGAAACACTCGGGTCTACGGGGCGGGATCGCGAGGGCGACTCCGCCCTATTTTTCCGATGCACCCATGAATTGATGCGAGATCGGCATCGTTTCCTCGAAGCGCTTACTTACAGATCTATGTTGGACCATTTGCATGACTCCAAGTAGATATTAAAAAACCCGTTGCCGGAACAAGCCGGTAACAGGCTCACTTTGCTACAACGCTATAAAGAGTGCCAATATCGAAAGTCAATTTATAATCCTACAGCGATGTGAATTCACGATCGGACCTCGCATCGATGCACCGGGGCCGCTGTTCGTGACCAAGCCCGACCATGACGGCGAGGCGGTCGACGAGTTCAACGAACCGCGTTCGGGCATAAAGTTCAATTTGGTAATCGGTGAGATCCTGGCATAGGAGGCATGGATGGAAGTGAGGTCGATGTTGAGCGAAGACGGCCGAATCATCAGGGTGGACAACCCGTGGTGGTCGTTTTACATCGATACCAAGCTGGCCCCGGAGCTTGATAAGCACAGGTGCGGGAAATGGATGTTCTTCTTCAATGTTATTGAGTTCGTAGAGGAGGTCTGCCGTGAAGCGGCTCTCGGTAAGGTGGTTGCTGAATGCAAGCACAGCTCCTGCGAGACCCTCGCGAAGGGCAGGCGCGGTGTCGCGTGCTTCTATTTGAATATGGACGACGACGAAGCGCATCGCCGCGTGATCGCATTCATGTTGGAACAAGACCTGATTCGGAGAACGAAGTCGGGAAAGCTGTTCAACATCGGCTTCAAGCTTGATGATCAGACGCGAGCGAGAGAATATGAGGCCGCTTTCAAGGCGCAGATCAGACTTGGCGACTTTATCGACCTTGAGTCTGGCGAGTTTCTTTAGCAATCCCGCTGTGATGCTACGTTAATTTACTGGTTATGATTCACAACTATCGGACGTTAAATTTCTGGTTGGGGCCGGTGGTCAAATCGATCCCAACCAATGGTTTTACAAACGATAAAGAGCGGTCTCCAGCTACTTATTTACCATTCTCGACAAGATAATCGAAGTCAATAAGTTGAAGTTGCTCTACGAACTTCTCCAAATACGAGACGACTTCCTCGTCGTTCACGAATAGCGGCCTGTCCTGCGTCAGTCCGCCTGATTTGTCCTGCGGATAGCGGAGACTGATGCCGTTGTCATCGATGTCGGCAATGGCATTTACAAAAGCACCCATGTTCTTGATGGTTCTATTGTCTTCACGGCACTTTTGCTTCGGAAACCTCGAGAGCAAGGAATTCCACAGGTTTCTAAGGCTGTGGTCTTTCTTAGGCTTAGCCCCACATTTTTTTATCGCCCTTTTGATTGAAAGCTCAATACAGTGCCTTGTGAGGAACATCACCGGAATCGCGTAGGAATGCTCCAGGAACACATACATGCCCGGCCTGTCGGTCGCTCTCCTTCCGGCGGCCGCAAGCTCCTTGGCGGCATTGAGGAAGGATTTAATGAATTCATCGTCGAACCTGTCGGCTTTAAGTTCGTCTTTCACTAGGGCAGACGAGTCCAACAGCGTGAAATACCTTAAAGTGGGGTCATTGAAGCCATGCATCTGAGGCTTCATGACCTGTTGATCCTTGTATTTAGGGAACACATGGTCATTGAACACGCTATCCATCAGAGAATCCCTCCTGTCTTCGCGTCTATCCTCGCCCCCGACTTCGAGTCGATGAACTCGTCCACAGCCTCGCCATAATAGACCAATAGATAGTACATCTGAGCTGATGCGGTGCCCACAGCGATGCCAGAAACTCAGACACCCATGAATGGCGGGGAAACGTTACGAGATGGATAACGCTCCAGAGCGCATAAGGTCCGGCTACTTTGCTCGACCGGCGACGAAGCCCCATTACAGTCAGAAACGAGCTATTCGATACCCCGTTGATGCATTTCCCGGTGTCGCATACGATGCAAGCAAGCCCGTCTGGGCCGCCGATCGGGCGCCCGCGTACGGCCGTCTTTCCCTGCCCCGAAGAGGGCCCGGGGGGTATTGCCGACGCAGGCGTCGCCGTTTCAGACAACTGATAGGAAACTGCCGGACCTCAGGGAAGATGGCCACGGCCAGGTAATGTGGGTGTCGCGGGAAACGGCTTCCGATCGACCGACGATTGGAGGATACCATGGCCAACAACGCAGCGCCCGCGAGGAGGGCCGTCCTCTAGCTCGATGTCGGGAAGTCCTTCCACTGGGCCCGAATGCTCACCCGGGACGGGCAGGTCGCCGTCAACCGCCCCGTCGCGAACTCCTAGCATGAGCTCGACAGGCTGTTCTCACTTGGTGACCACCGCCGCACTTACCGGCACAGAGCTATACGCCAGGCACAAGAAAAGCCGCCGTTAAAGAACGGCGGCTTTGATTCTCGCATATTTATTAAGAGCGACTAGAGCGTCTTGAGGTACTCCCCCAGCTCTTCCTCCCAGTCGGGCATGTGGAAGCCGACCGACTCGAGCCTGGACAGGTCGAGAGCGGAGTGGACCGGGCGCGGGGCGATGGGGCCCGCGGCGTTCGCGTAGTAGTCGGCGGTCGAAACCGGCAAGACCTTCTCGCCGTTGCCGTTGGCCGCCTCGAAGACGGCGCGGGCGATGTCGGCCCAGGACTTGACGGCGCCGGAGCCCGTGCAGTCGTAGGTGCCGTAGGGGGCGTGCGTCCCCAGCACGTGGAAGATGGCCTCGGCCATGTCGCGCGTGAAGGTCAGGCGGCCCAGCTGGTCGTCCACGACCGTGACCTGCGTGAGCCCGTCCTCCGGGTCGGCGACGCGGTCTGAGAGCGCCTTCATGGTCTTGACGAAGTTGTGGCCCTCGCCGATGACCCAGCTGGAGCGTATGATGTAGTGGCGCGGGCACCCGGCCACGGCGATGTCGCCGGCGGCCTTGGTCTGGCCGTAGACGGACAGGGGGCTGAGGGGCTCGTCCTCGTCATGCACCTCGGCGGTGCCGTCGAAGACGTAGTCGCTGGACACGTGCACGAGCGTGATCCCGTGCCCGGCGCAGGTGCGGGCGAGGAGGGCGGGGCCGGTCGCGTTGGCCTTCCAGGCGATGACACGGCCCTCGGGGGTCTCCGCCCTGTCCACGGCGGTGTAGGCGCCGCAGTTGATGACGGTGCCGTAGAGCGACCAGTCGTACTGTGTGTAGGCGTCCGGGTCTGACATATCGAAGGTGTCGATGTCGCAGAAGTCGAAGTCCTTGGCGACGCCGCGCTCCTCCGCCAGCCTGCGCACGGCATGGCCCAGCTGGC
The DNA here is from genome assembly GCA_900552295.1 of uncultured Collinsella sp. GTDB lineage: Bacteria > Actinomycetota > Coriobacteriia > Coriobacteriales > Coriobacteriaceae > Collinsella. The sequence goes on along the minus strand of URZB01000076.1, from coordinate 3,456 downwards.
CGTTGCAGCCGGTGACGAGGGTGCGCTTCGGCGCCATGGGGACGACGTCCTTGAGGTACGGGTGGTTGAGGTCGGCCTCGGATACGGTGGCCTCGTCGAGGGGGATCGGCCACTCGATGGCGAGCTCGGGGTCGGCGAGGTTCACGAAGGTGTAGGTCCTCTTGAGCTCGAGCGACCAGTGGGCGTCCACCAGGTAGGTGTAGGCGGTGCCGTCCTCCAGGGCCTGGAAGGAGTTGCCCACGCCGCGCGGGACGTAGATGGCCCTGGACGGGTCGAGCGTGCAGGTGAACACCTTGCCGAAGGTCTCGCTGCCCTCGCGCAGGTCCACCCAGGCGCCGAAGACGCTGCCGCGGGCCACGGAGATGAACTTGTCCCAGGGCTCGGCGTGGATGCCGCGGGTGACGCCCTTCCTGTCGTTGTAGGAGATGTTGTTCTGGACGATGCGGAGGTCGGGGATGCCCAGCGCGCACATCTTGGCGCGCTGCCAGTTCTCCTTGAACCAGCCGCGATTGTCGCCGTGGACGGCCAGGTCGACGACCTTCAGGCCCTCGATGCCCGTCTCGGTGACGGAGAGGTCCTTCTCGAATGCGATGTCTGCCATGTCTCTCCTCTCCCTACTGCCCCTGCGCGCGGTAGCGGGCCTCGGTGGCCTCCTTGGCCGGGCGCCACCAGGACTCGTTCTCGACGTACCAGTCGATGGTGGCCTTGAGGCCCTCGGCGAAGTCGGTGTGCGTCGGGCGCCAGCCGAGCTCGGTCTGCAGCTTGGTGGAGTCGATGGCGTAGCGGCGGTCGTGGCCGGGGCGGTCGGCGACCCAGTCGAAGTCCTCGGGGTCGCGTCCCATGGCCGCAAGGATCATGCGCAGCACGGTGATGTTGTTCCTCTCCCCGTCGGCGCCGATGAGGTAGGTCTCCCCCGTGCGGCCCCTGGTGAGGATGTCCCAGACGGCCGAGGAGTGGTCCTCGGTGTGGATCCAGTCGCGGACGTTCTCGCCGCGGCCGTAGAGCTTGGGGCGCACGCCGTCGATGATGTTCGTTATCTGCCTGGGGATGAACTTCTCCACGTGCTGGTAGGGGCCGTAGTTGTTGGAGCAGTTGGAGATCGTGGCGCGAAGCCCGTAGGTGCGGGTCCAGGCGCGGACCAGCATGTCGGAGGACGCCTTGGTGCTCGAGTACGGCGAGGACGGCCTGTACGGCGTCTCCTCGGTGAACTTCGCCGGGTCGTCGAGCGCGAGGTCGCCGTAGACCTCGTCGGTGGAGACGTGGTGGTAGCGGACGCCGTACTTGCGGACGGCCTCCAGGAGGCGGAAGGTGCCCTCCACGTTGGTGCGCAGGAACGGCTCGGGGTCGGCGATGGAGTTGTCGTTGTGGCTCTCGGCGGCGTAGTGCACGATGGCGTCGTGGCCGGGGACGATCTTATCGAGGAGCTCAGCATCGCAGATGTCGCCCACGACGAGTTCGACGCGGGCGGAGGGCAGCCCGGCGATGTTCTCGGGGTTGCCGGCGTAGGTCAGCTTGTCCAGGACGGTGACGTGGACGTCCGGATGGTTGTTCACGACATAGTGCACGAAGTTGCTGCCGATGAAGCCGCAGCCGCCCGTGACGATGATGTTCTTAGGTTCAAAGATCTCAGACATGAAAATCCAATCTGAAGCATGTACAGCTTCTTTAGTATGCCGCAGGAAGTGACGCCGCGACACTATTCAACAAAACTATCGGACATTTCGGCATGCGATAAGAGCCATAACCTTCGCAGAATTACTTCCCCTACAAAACGCCTCCGGAATGCAGTCTTTGTCGTAACGGAAGACCGAATTCCCAGTTTTATCGCGTAAGTACTTATAGAAGAAGTCCTCCCAGCTTTTAAACTTCTCACTGTTTATAAAGGCTTCTGGGGTTTCCAAAACCGCCTTAACATCTAACCCTGAAATAACGCCGGAGCTCAGCAGAAGCCACTCGAATGACTCGGGAAGACAAACCGTAACAGTATCGCGGTGAATGTCTTGCAGCTTAAGGACGCGGTCCGCATAGCACCCAAATGCTGCTCCGTCCGCGACAACAAACACGCGATCGTCGAAATGCTGATCCAACCAGCCCAAAATCGCGCTGTTCGTCATGGCCGAAGCGCAGGTAAGCTCACTGTCAGCGAAATGCCGTTCAAAGAACTGGAAACCAGACTTACTGTCCTCGCATAGAAGGATAGAAAAGTCCTGTTTTGGCGCCGACCGGGAAATAGCATAACGATGATTCCCGCGATCTTGATAAACAGGGACGAAAGAATGGTATTTTCCGCTCGTCTTAATCTTGTAAATCTCATCCACGCTATACGGAAGATTGGGGAAATCAGCCCTTGAGATCAGCACGAAATAATTCGAGGAATACAGCACATGATGGGCAAACTCATCAGAATGGATCTCTTTTAAGCCCTCATCGACAAATACAATCGAGTCATGAACGGACGAAAGCTGGTTTCGCCAATCATAATCGGTCAGGGCGACACAGGGACAATCGCATTGCAAGGAAACGCCCGACTGCTCACCCGTTCGCATGTAGTCTGCGACCATGTCAAACAGCGTCGTCTTACCCGTGCCGCTATCGCCACGCACAATAGTGATGTTCCGCTTGATGGTAAATGTGTACTTGGTTCCCCTACGGCGGGAAATCTTAACAAGATGCGAACCGTTCATAAGCAGCACCTACAGATACGGAATCGACTCGTGAATCAATTCGGCCATGTTATGAACGATTCGGCCGCTGTTCACGACTTTGATTTTAAAATCCTCGCGGCCAAAGTCCATCACATGATAGAGATTCACAACGAGCTTGCGGTCTTTCGCCATGTCGAGAATCCACTTGGCACAGTTGTCACCACAGGCAGAAGCGTTAAAAATATGCTTACGATCAAATCTCATAAGCAGCAGCGTTTTCACGCCACCAGAAAGCTGGAGTGGGGAGATGGATCCAAGCACAGGGCTTTCGATGACGTTTTCGGAGACAACAACCGATCGATCGACATCTTTAATTATCGAGACTGCATAGGGATCCGTAATCCAAGAAGACCGGTAAGAGTTTTTGAAATATGTCGCTGTGTTGTAAATCGCTTCTGGCATATCGCCAAAGTAGACGCTTAACACATCCGCTCCCAATCATATTGTCTTTATGGTCAACGTAATCATAACGAAAGGGGCCACCAGATAAACGGTGACCCCTGAAAGAAAACAAGCTTGCGCTAGTACTCGCGCGGGCTGTTGACGATCTCGCCGGCGGCGACCTTCTTCAGGTGCTGGCCGTAGACCGACTTGCCATAGGCCTTCGCGGCCTCCTCCAGCTCGGCGGTCGTGATCCAGCCGTTCTCCCAGGCGATCTCCTCGGGGACGGACACGGGCAGGTCCTGGGAGTGCTCGACGGCGCGGACGAACTCCGCGGCCTCGTGCAGGCTCTCCATGGTGCCGGTGTCCA
>URZB01000075.1 GCA_900552295.1 uncultured Collinsella sp. | reverse complement strand
GAGCCTTATCGTCGGCAGCGTCAGATGTGTATAAGAGACAGGTGTAAGCTCAAGCTTGCCCAATAGTCAAACGATTTAGCGTTCGACCATTTGCGAACACATCATGCCCGGGATGGCCCAGCCACCCCGGGCATGCTTTTTGAAAGGGTAGACCTTGGATATTATCCGCGTTGAGGGTGGCCACGCCATCGGAGGCTCCGTGCCCGTTTCGGGCGCCAAGAACTCCGCGCTCAAACTCATGGCGGCAACGCTTCTGGCGCCGGGCAAGACGACGCTGCAGAACGTGCCCGATATTTCCGATGTCCACGTGATGGGCAAGGTGCTCAAGGGCATGGGCGCTACGATCGATGTTCTCGACGAGCACACGCTCGAGATTGATACCTCTCAGGTCGATTCATGGGAGGCCCCCTACGAGCTCGTTGCCAAGATGCGCGCTTCCACCGCCGTCATGGGACCCCTGCTGGGCCGCTTCCATCGCGGCAAAATTGCCATGCCGGGCGGCTGCAACTTGGGTGCTCGCAAGATCGATATGCACATTCTTGGTCTTGAGGCCCTGGGCGTTGAGTTCGATACCGCCCACGGTTACATCAACGCTAATGCGCCCCAAGGTCTGCGCGGTACCACCGTCACGCTCGAGTTCGCCAGCGTCGGTGCGACCGAGAACCTCATCATGGCCTCTGTGCGCGCACAGGGCACCACGGTTATCGATAATGCCGCCCGCGAGCCCGAGATCGTCGATCTCGCTAACATGCTCAACGAGATGGGCGCCAAGATTGTCGGCGCCGGTACGCCCGTCGTGACTATCGAAGGCGTGGAAGAGCTCCATCCCGTTACCCATCGCGTGGTGGGCGACCGCATCGAGGCCGGTACCTTTATCGTTGCCGGTGCGTTGATGGCCGACGATCGCGGTGTCGACGTCACGGGTTTTTGCCCCATTCACTTGGGCATGGTGCTCAAGAAGATGGAGCTCATGGGTATCGACTGCGAGCGCGTCGAGGATGGCGTCCATGTGAACCGTGCCGAGCGTATCAAGCCGGTCGACATCCAGACGCTTCCGTTCCCCGGTTTCCCGACCGACATGCAGGCGCAGATTATGGTGCTCTCCGCCCTTGCCGACGGCAGTTCCGTTATTACCGAAAACATCTTCGAGAATCGCTTTATGTTTGCCTCTGAGCTGGTGCGCATGGGTGCCGACATTCGTATCGAGAGCCATCATGCCATGATTCATGGCGTCAAGGGCTTCTCGGGTGCACAGGTTACCTCGCCCGATCTGCGTGGCGGAGCGGCCCTCGTCGTAGCGGGCTTGATCGCCGACGGGACGACCGAGGTTTCGGCCATCCATCACATCAAGCGCGGCTACGAGCAGTTTGTCGAAAAGCTGCAGGCGCTCGGCGCGCATGTCGAGCATGCTTCCGTCCCCGATCCCGTCATCTACTAATACAGGTTGCCTATGTTTAATAAAAAGCCCCTCGCGGATACCACCGCCCGAAGACCCTCAACTGGTGCGCAGGCCAAGATCTACAGTCGCGATAACGTGGCTCGCTATTCCGAGCGCGCTCGTCAACGTCGTCGTAGCCACACGATTCGTCACGTCGCGCTCATTGTCGTGCTTGGTGTGCTGCTGAGTGCCACTACCGCTGCCGGCCTGTGGTTTGCCACCATTATGGGCAAGCTCGGCGATTCTAATGTCATTACCGATAATCTGCGTCGGGTTCTGGTTGACACCGATGAGGCAAAGGATCCGTTCTACGTGCTGCTTCTTGGCACCGACGGCCGTCCGGGCGAGGATACGTATCGTGCCGACTCGATTATCCTGGCACGCATCGACCCCACGCAAAAGCAGGCGACGCTCATTTCCGTTCCGCGCGACACCAAGGTCGAGTACAAGGGCGAGACCATGAAGATCAACGCCTGCCATACCGTGGGCGGCGCCGAGGCCATGGTCGAGGCGGTCAACGAGCTGTGCGGTGTTCAGATTTCCCACTATGCCGAGGTCAGCTTCGACGGTATGCAGGCGCTGATTGATTCGGTTGGCGGTATCGACATTAACGCAACCGATGATGTTGACGACCCCGAGCACCTGGATATTAAGATTACCGCTGGCCAGCAGCATATGGACGGTGCCACCGCCCTTACCTATGCCCGCTGCCGCTACACCTATGCCGACGGCGATTACACGCGCATGCGCCACCAGCGTCAGGTGCTTGGCGCCCTTGCCAACCAGATTCTCAATAACTTCGATGTCACGAAGATCTTTGGCCTGGTTAATTCGCTGTCCGATATGCTCGTAACCGATATGAGCGTTCAGGATATCGTGGCTACGGTCAACGCCATGCGCGGTATGGATGTCGACGGTATCTACTCGGCCAACCTGCCCTCGTATGCCGACGACAGCACCATGATCGACGGTGTGAGCTACGTCTTTGTCTACGAGGACGAGCTCAAGGAAATGATGGAGCGCGTCGATGCCGGCAAGGATCCCAAGGGTCCCAACACCATGGGTCTTTCCGACGGTTCCAGCTCTACGATCGGCGACCTGAACAACAACACGTCTGACGACTACGCAAACGGTACCGCAACCTCATCGGTCAGCTCTGACGATTCCGATGACTCAAGCGATTCGAGCGATTCGGACTACTACGAAGAGCCCACCGGCGACGGCAACGGCTACGAAGCCAACTACTAAGTTGCGGCGTTTTACCAAACGCCGTAACGGCTTGACGCTGCGCGCCGCCCAAGGCGACAATTTGTCATTCAAAAGGCAGGGCATGACCAGAAGGTCAACGCCCTGCCTTTTTCATGCCAACTTGTTCGCCTTGGACGTCGCTCGCTGACGTTGGCTCAACCTGCGGTGCTGACTACTCCCCTTGCACCAAAAACCGCCCCGTTCTCGGTTTGAACTGCATCCCAATTCTTGGACGGGGCGGTTTTGCTTACCTAGATTGTTCGAGTTCCCTATGCAAAGCGGGCGACGAGCTCCTGGAGCACGTCGGTCATCTTGACGAGCGAACTGACCGGGACGAACTCGTTGACGCCGTGGTAGCAATAGCCGCCGGTGGAAAGGTTGGGGCAGGGCAGACCGCGGAACGACAGCTGGGCGCCGTCGGTGCCGCCACGAATTGGCAGCACTTGGGGCTCAACGCCGCAGGCAAGGTAGGCTTCCTTGGCAACATCAATAAGCTCGGGATAGTCACGAACGATCTCGGCCATATTTCGATACTGCTGCTTAATCTCGACCGTCACGCGCTCCTCACCCAGACGCTGGTTGAGCATCGAGGCAGCGGCATCAATAAGGTCGAGTTTCTGCTGGAACTTGGCGGCGTCATGGTCGCGGACGATATAGCGCGCTGTGGCGTGATCGACGGTCGCAGATACACCCTCAAGGTGATAAAAGCCCTCGTAGCCTTCCGTATACTCCGGGCGCTGTACGTAGGGGAGCAACGCGTTGAAGTCGCAGAACAGATTGCCTGCGTTGACCATACGGCCCTTAGCGTCGCCCGGGTGGATGGACTGGCCCTCAAAGCAGACGGTCGCCTCGGCGGCGTTAAAGCATTCCCACTCCAGTTCGCCGATGGGGCCGCCGTCGACCGTGTAGGCGTACTTGCAGCCAAAGGTATCGATATCCAACAGCTCGGCTCCGTGGCCGATCTCCTCGTCAGGGCAGAAGCAAATGCCGAGTGCGGGATGGGGCAGAGAAGGGTCCTGAGCGATACGCGCGACAAGCGACATGATCTCGGCGACGCCTGCCTTGTCGTCCGCGCCCAGCAGCGTGGTGCCATCGCTGCAGACCAGGTCCTCACCTGCGAGGTCGTTCAGGGCGGGAAGCTTGGCGGTACTCATGGCAACGGGCTTACCGTCAACCGTGCCGCAGACCAGGTCGCCGCCTTCGTAGTGTACGATGTGCGGTTTCACGCCGGCACCCGGTGCAACTTCGGTGGTGTCGAGATGGGCGATCAGACCCAGGGCGGGCTTGTCCTCAGCGCCCGCACTTGCGGGGATATGCGCGCAGACATAGGCGTGCTCGGTCACGTGGGCATCTTCCGCACCAAGCTCGCGCAGCTCTTCAGCCAGCACGTTGGCAAGGTCAAACTGAACGGCGCTCGAGGGTACCTGGTCGCAGTTTGCATCCTCGGACTGCGTGTTGATCTGGACGTAGCGCAAAAAGCGCTCGAGGACATCGGGGCTCGTGGTGGTGTTTTCCATAAAGACCGCTCCAATCTTGGTCGTCGTGTGCAACAAGAACTCTAGCACGGTATGCCACGGCATACCACGACGCTTGGATGGGGTAGAATCAGCCATTGAATGCAGAAGGGACGGAAGATCATGGATACGACAAATAGCTCGCGCGAACTACATCTGACGGTGGCGAACGAAGACTACTTGGAGTGCATGGTTCGCATTGAAAGCGAAGAGGGGGAAACCAACGGCGTTCGATCGGTCGACATCGCGCAGCGCCTTGGCGTCTCCAAGGCATCGGTCAATAAAGCGGTTTCGGCTCTCAAGGCATCCGAGCTTGTCGAGCAGTCGCACTACGGCAAGGTGATCCTGACCGATCGCGGCCGCGAGGTTGGCACGGCTATCTGGTACCGTCATCGCCTCATCCGCACGTTTTTGGTTCAGGAGCTCGGTGTCGAATTTGAGCGAGCCGATTCCGAGGCCTGCATGATGGAGCATGCGCTATCCGAGGACACGATGAGCCGCTGGCTCGCCTATCTCGAAAAGCAGGGAATCAGCGTCGAGGAATAGCGGGATATATATGGATACGAGTTATTACAACCGCTTTGGTGCCGAGGAACTTACGCGCCGCTTGTCGAGCGAGACCTTGTTGGCGCAGGGCCCCATGGGCAGTGTTTTGTTGAGTGAGTACGATGCCGCCGACATTCCACCGGCGTTTTGGAATCTGGCAGAGCCGCAGACCGTTTCTCGTATCCATCGCTTGTATGTCGCCGCCGGCGCGCAGGTGCTCATTACCAATACCTTTCAGGCATCGAGCTATGCCCTCAAGCACGACCAGATTGCGCCGTCCGTGGCGGAGGTCAATCGCGGGGCCGTCGACGATGCCCGCCAGGCGCACCCTCAGCTACTGCTGGGCTCGATGGGCCCGATCGGTATTGAGTGGTTTGCCGAGGACTCTGCCGAGTATCGTGAAATCCGAGGCATTGCGCGCGAACAGGCGCACGCCTTGCTCAATGCCGGCGTTGACGGTCTGCTGATCGAGACGGTGACGTCTATCCGTAATTTGCAGCCCATGCTTGCCGGCGCTCGAGATGCCGCCGACGGCATGCCTGTTCTGGTGAGTTTTGTCGTTGACGATAAAGGCGACCTGTTGGGCGATGGCCTCAACATCGAGGCAGCCGTTTTGTACGCCGAAAAACACGGCGCAAACTCGGTTGGTGTTAATTGCTGTTCGCTTGCGGCCGCGAATGCGGCGGTGCCCAGGATGGTTGCATCGGCGACTACTCCCGTTACGGTGCGTCCCAACGTAGGCGATCCGGTCCAGACTCAGGATGGCCCCGTATGGCACGAGAATCCCGAAGCTTTCGCGCACGCATGCATCGAATGGAGACATGCCGGCGCCGCAATGGTGGGCAGTTGCTGTGGAACCACGGCAATCACTACGGCAGCGATGGCCGAGGCGCTCGATATATAAAGGGCAAAACCGCTCCATACGGGGCGGTTTTTTTATTGCTTGCATGTCCTCGGCAGCATTTGCCCAAATGGTGAATGCTGGTGCCGGCAGGTTGCCGAGTGCGTGTTGCGGGTATACCTCACGCGTACCATGATCCAAACACTGTGAGGTGTCTGCGCGTGTGCGCGATAATTCATTTTGGAACTGACGGTTGGCGTGCTCGCGTCGATGAGGACTTCACTGCCGATAACGTTGCCCGTATCGCCGATGCCGTCGGCGAGTTGTGGCAAAAGACCAATCCGGGCAAAACGGTATATATATGGTTCGACACCCGGCCCCTGGCGCGCGAGTTCGCTGAGCTTGCGGCGGGCGTGCTAGCAGCGCACGAGCTGGACGCCGTGCTCGCTTCGCGACCTGTTCCGACCCCTGCCCTTACGTGGGCGGCGGCTTATGACGGTGAGGCGTGCGGCGCGCTCATGGTGACGGGGTCCCATCATCCGCAGGGTTATCTGTGCCTCAAGATTCGCATGGGTGACGGCTCGACCGCCAACCAGGATGTCATCGAAGAGCTCGAAGAGGCCATGGCTCCCGAGCCAATGGGGATCGAGGGGCAATATCGCACCGCGGATATCATTCCTGACTATATGCAGGCGGTGGCATCATTTGTCGATGCCGAAGCCATCCGCGCCGCGCACCTGCGCGTGGTTGTTGATCCCATGGGCGGCGCAGCCCAGGGCTATCTAGCTGACTTGCTGCGCGAGCTTGGCGTTGAGGTGCACGAGATTCACGCCGGGCAGGCGTCTGACCAAGAAGATATCTGCCCCGACCCCGTTGAGCCTTGGGTGGACGCTTGCGAGCGCGCGGTTATCGAGGACGGAGCTTGCGCTGGCCTGGTGACCGACGGCGACGCCGACCGTATCGGCGCGGTTGACGAGCGCGGCAGATATATACATCCGCATCAGATCATGGCGCTCGTTTTGGGCGACTTAGTTCAATTTCGTAACTTGGAGGGGCGCGTCGTCGTCAACCTTTCATGCTCGACGCTCGTGCGTCGCATTGCCGAGGCGCTTGGCTGCCGCGTGACCGTCAAACCAGTCGGTTTCAAATATATAGCGGCGGAGATGAAGAAGGGCGGCGTCCTCATAGGCGGTGAAGAAGCCGGTGGTATCGGCATCGCCGCGCATATGCCCGAGCGCGATGGAATCCTCGCCTGTCTGATTCTGTGTGAGCTTATGGCTAAGACGGACGCGCCTTTGGGCGTTCTGGTCGACCAACTCGAGGACAGTTTTGGTAAGACGAGTTACGGTCGACGGGATTTGCGCCTTGAGGCCGAAGATGCCGAAACGTTACGAACCCTGCTGCCGGGCGTAAACCCCAAGTCGATTTGTGGCAAGGTGCCGCAAAACGTTAGTCATATGGATGGCTTGCGTTTGGCATTCGAGGATGACACGTGGCTGCTGGTCCGTCCTAGCGGGACCGAACCAGTGGTGCGCGTCTACGCCGAGGGGTTCTCGGTGGAAGAGCGTGATGAGTTGCTCGATGCTGGCTGTGCTTTAGCTAGGGGGACGTATCCGCTTTAACCATGAGTCTGCCTTATATAGAAGAGATGCTCGGCGAGCGGTAGGTAACGGCTGGCAAACGTTAGTCGGATCACAAAATGTGTAGGAAATGTGTACGCCCAGATTCCCGCCCCCGGGGCCCCTCCGGTCTGGCAATATATCTCCTTGCCGCGCGGCCCGGTCGAACCG
>URZB01000074.1 GCA_900552295.1 uncultured Collinsella sp. | reverse complement strand
CCGTCTCGTGGGCTCGGAGATGTGTATAAGAGACAGCCAACATGCACCTGGTAGGGGCGTGCAGTGTCGATATCGATGGTAATCGCCATAAGCTTCGGTCCTTTCGACCTGGCGTGATAGGTGGTCTAGTGGGAGGCCTCGTCGTCGAGTGCGCGCTTAATGCGGTCGCCCTCGGCAAGGAGATTCTCCAGATAGCGCTGGTCGCGCTCCTTGAGCGCACGGCTGTAGGCGCCAAGCGACTCGGTCAGATGGTCGATCTCGAAGGCGAGCGCGTCGGAGTCGTCGATCATGAGCTCGGACCACATTTGCGGGTTGAGGTGCGCCACACGGGTGAGATCGCGATAGCTACCGGCCGAAAAGCCGTGGTGGACCTGGGCAGTGGGGCTCTTAACATAGGCGTTGGATACCACGTGCGCAAGCTGGCTCGTGAAGGCGATGACGCGGTCGTGCTCGGCGGCGCTGGTCACGCTGAACTTGCCAAAGCCCAGGGGGCGCACCATCTCGCGCACCTGGCCCAAAAGCTCCAGCTTAAGTGCATCGTCCACCGCGGGCGGCACGAGCACGAGCGGGGCGCCCTGGAACAGGTCGGCGCGGGAGTGCGCATAGCCCGAGTACTGCGTGCCCGCCATGGGGTGCGCACCCACAAAGTAAAAGCCGTGCTCGCGGGCAAGCTCAAAGGCGCGCTCGCACACGATGCCCTTGACACCCACCGTGTCGATCACCACGGGACCCATGATGGCGTCGGTGTCGGTGGCGTCGGCGAGCGCCTGGGCGTGCGCCTCGAGCCACTCGATGCATGCCTCGGGATAGCAGGCAAGGACGATGATGTCGCATTCGCCGAGTGTCTTGTCGTTGAGCTCTCCGGCGACAGTGCCCATGCTGGCGGCCGTCATGACATCGTCATCGGGGTCCCAGGCCAGCACGCGAACGCCCGCCTGCGCATAGCCGCGGGCAAAACTGCCGCCGATGAGGCCCAGGCCCACGATGCCGGCGCACTTAGGGCCGCCCTGGTTAACGCGCGCGTTTCTCACCGTACCCACGGCTACTCCACGGTTCCTTGGCAGACAACCTCGCGGATGGCTCGGATGCGGCGCATGGTGTCGTCGAACTGATCGGGGGTGAGGGCCTGGGCGCCGTCGGACCAGGCGCGGCTCGGCTCGTCGTGGACCTCGATCTCCAGGCCGTTGGCACCGCAGGCGGTCGCGGCGAGCGCCATGGGCTCAACATAGCGGGTGTAGCCGGTGGCGTGGCTGGGGTCGGCGACAACGGGCAGGTGCGACAGGTGGTGCAGCACCGGCACGGCGTTGAGGTCGAAGGTATTGCGGGTGCGGGTCTCGAAGGTGCGGATGCCGCGCTCACACAGGATGACGTTGTCGTTGCCCTCGCTCATGATGTACTCGGCGGCCATAAGCAGCTCATCGATCGTGCCGGACATGCCGCGCTTGAGCAGAATCGGGGTCTGAGTCTTGCCGACCTCCTTGAGCAGGGGGAAGTTCTGGGCGTTGCGGGCGCCGATCTGCATGACGTCAATCTTCTTGTCCAAGAAGACCTGCACGTCGCGCGGGTCCATGATCTCGGTGACGATCGGCATGTCGAGCTCGGCAGACGCCTCGCACAGCAGGTCGAGGCCGGCGGGACCCATGCCCTGGTAGGCGTACGGGGAGGTGCGGGGCTTGTAGGCACCGCCGCGCAGCATCGTGGCGCCGGCGGTCTTCACGCGGCGGGCGATGCGGATGAGGTTCTCGCCCTCGACGGAGCAGGGGCCGGCGATGACCTGGAACTGGTCACCGCCGATTTTGACGCCGTGGCCGCAGTCGATGACGGAGTCCTCGGGGTGGAACTTGCGGTTGGCACGCTTGAACGGCTCGGAGACGCGCTGCACGCGCTCGACGACGTCCATGGACTCGAGCAGGAACGGGTCGATCTTGGTCGTGTCGCCCACCAGGCCGATAATCGTTTCATTCTCGCCGCGCGAGACATCGGTCTTCAGGCCCTTTTTCTCAATCCAGCTGACGATATGGCTGACGGCCTCGTCGCTGGCGCTCTGCTTTAAAATAGCAATCATGGTGTGCCTCTCACCTCGATGGATAACCCTTGCAAAAACGGCCCGCATCGCGAGCCGTGTATATATGGTGCATGAGAGTTTATACTATCTGACTCGCTTTTGCCTTCTAAAGTGGGCCGTTGCGCCGCGTCTTCCTCGGAATTGCAAAGCTTTTTCTTTTATTTTGATAGCCCGTGGTGCACTTGGGTATAATGCCAAACGTTGGCCCTATTAGCTCAGGGGATTAGAGCGTCTGCCTCCGGAGCAGAAGGCCGTTGGTTCGAATCCAACATGGGGCACCATCGAACGTAAGACCGTCCGAACCTCGCATGGTCCGGGCGGTTTTTCTTATACCGACGCGACGTGATGGGACGTGGTATGGCAGCAACGGATATCGAGCGCGGACTCTCGACCGCCGAGGTCGAGGAGCGCATCGCCGCCGGTAAGATCAACCGCAACATGGAGCACAAGACCAAGTCGGTCAAAGAGCTCATCATCGAGAACCTCTGCACGCTGTTCAATTTGATCAACGTGATCTTGGCGTTCCTGGTCATTTTGACCGGTTCGTTTAAGAACCTGACGTTCCTGTTCGTGGTGTTCCTCAATACCGCTATTGGCGTCATCCAGTCCATGCGTTCCAAGAAGATGGTCGATAAGCTCACGCTGCTGACCTCCAAGAAGGCCATCGCGGTGCGCGACGGTGCCGAGGTGGAGCTCGACTTGGACCAGATCGTGCTCGACGACATTATCCGCCTGGGGCGCGGCGACCAGATTCCCGCTGACGCCGTGGTGGTTTCGGGCGAGGCGCTCGTGAACGAGAGCCTACTGACGGGCGAGAGCGACCTTATCAAGAAACAGCCCGGTTCCGAGCTCATGAGCGGCAGCTTTATCGACTCGGGCCTGCTGCGTGCCCGCGTGATCCATGTCGGCGCCGACAACTACGTGGCCAAAATTAATAACGAGGCCAAGTACGTCAGAAAGGCCAATTCCGAGATTATGAACGCGCTTAACGCCATCGTGCGCTTTGCGAGCATCATCATGATCCCGCTCGGTTTGGCGTTGTTTGCCTCGAGTGTGAGCGAGCTGTGGGATGCCGCGGGAACCCCGGGCGATAGCGCGCTTTCGTGGTGCTTCTCCGAGCTGTTGGCCGGTCATGTGCCTTCGTCGGCGCTGTTGTCCACGGTGGGCGCCCTGCTGGGCATGATCCCGCAAGGCCTGGTGCTGCTGACCTCGTCGGTGCTCGCCATCGCCACGGTGCGCCTGGCCCGCCGCAAGGTGCTGGCGCAGCAGCTCTACTGCATCGAGACGCTCGCTCGCGTCGACGTGCTGTGCCTGGACAAGACGGGCACCATCACGTCGGGCCGCATGGAGGTCGAGGGCACGTATCCGCTGCCGGTTGAGGGCGTGAGCCTAGACGCCGGCTCGGACGAGGCGGCTGTTCCCGTCGATACCACGGTGCTCGATTTTGCGCTGGCTAACGTGGCACGTGCGACTTCGGCCGATGCCAACGAGACCTGCCAGGCGCTGCTCAACTATTACGCCGATCGCCCGGTCGAGGTGTCCGAGCCGCTGTCGGTCATTCCATTCTCGTCGTCTAAAAAATGGAGCGGCGCGTCGTTTGCGCAGGGCTCCTACGTAATGGGCGCCGCGCAATTTGTGCTCTCTGATCGTGCGTTTGCCCAGGTCGAGAACCGTGTCGCCGAGCTTGCCGATACCTGCCGCGTGCTCGTGGTGGCGCGCGTGGACGGCTTTACGCCCGATGGGGATATGGTGGGCGAGGCCGAGCCCGTGGGATTTGTGACCATCCGCGACGAGATTCGTACCTCGGCGGCCGAGACCATCGGCTACTTTAACGAGCAGGGCGTGACCCTCAACGTGATCAGCGGCGACGACCCGCGTACGGTGTCGTCGATCGCGCGCGTGGTGGGCGTGCCGGGGGCGGACGCTTATGTGGACGCCACGACGCTCGATACGCCGGCCAAGCTCGATGCCGCAGTGGACCGCTACCATGTCTTTGGTCGTGTGACCCCGCAGCAGAAGCGCGAGCTCGTGCAGGCGCTCAAGCGCCGCGAGCACACCGTGGCCATGACGGGCGACGGCGTCAACGACGTGCTGGCGCTCAAGGAGGCCGACTGCTCCGTCGCCATGGCGGCCGGCTCCGATGCCGCGCGTAATGTGGCCGAAATCGTACTCGTCGACAACGATTTTGCCTCGATGCCCGCCGTGGTGGCCGAGGGCCGTCGCTCCATCAACAACCTGCAGCGTTCGGCCTCACTGTTCCTGACCAAGACGCTGTTCTCGATGGGCCTGGCGGCGCTGTGTATCGCGCTGCCGCCGTACCCCTTCGAGCCCATCCAGATGACGCTCATTAACTTCTTCTGCATCGGCGCGCCGGGCTTTGTGTTGGGCCTGGAGCCCAACAATGCTCGTGTGAAGGGTGCGTTTTTGAGCAACGTACTCAAGCGTGCACTGCCGGCGTCGATTGCGGTCATTTTGGCTGCGGCGCTCGACATCTTTGTGGCGCGCGTGTTTGGCTTTAGCCAGCTCACGCTGTCTACGATGTGCCTGCTTACGTCGTGCGCGGCGAGCGTCAGCCTAATCTGGCGCATCTCGCAGCCTCTCACGCCCTTACGTGTGGTGCTCTTTGTGTTTGTAGTCGCCGGCATCCTGGTGGGCGTTATCGGATTCCCGGAGCTGCTGTCTATTGCCAACCTGTCGATGGGCCAGATGGTTATCTTGGCTGTTATCGTGGTCTTTACCTGCTCGGTGTTCTTTAAGCTCGCCACGATGATGGATTCGCTCAAGCCGCGTCGTCGTCATGCCGCAACTGGTTTTGGCCGCGGTGTGCGCGTCCGCCTGGGTCGCGGTGGCGGCAAGGTGAGCTCGACGGGCTCGACGGCCGAACGTTTTGCCAAGCGCGTCGCCGCCGACATGGCGCAGCGCCGCGAAGATCGCACCGCTCGCGAGGCCGAGGCCCGCGCACTCGAGGGCGTGGCCCAGGCCCAGCCCAAGAAAAAGAAGAGTACCGGAGCCAAGCGCTCTCGCGTGACCAAGTCCGCCCAAGGCATCAAAGTCTCGATGCCAAGCAAAAAGAAGAAGTAACTACGCGCCCTGCCGATGTTGAATTGGTGCCTTGCTCCTGTGGGGCCGTGGCGATGTTATGCTCTAACCTCGATTGTTTGAATTGCTTCGAAAAGAGGATGCCGTGATCTGCCCGCATTGCCTTAAGACTATCGAGGACGGCGCCTCGTTCTGCCCCTACTGCAACGCCTATGTGGGTCCGGGCGATGGCCCCGAGCACACCGAGTTCGTGTTCTGCGAGGGCTGCGGTGCCCGTCTTTCTCCGCATGATCGTACGTGTCCCAAATGCGGACGCCCCGCTCCGGGTATCCTCTCCGAGGACGCGGCCGCATCCGACCTGGCAGCGGGCCGCACGGCGGGCTTTCCGCGCCTAACGCAAGAGCAGATCGATACCGAGGTGCCTCATGCGCCCGCCTCGGCTGCCGCGGTGCTTTCGGACGCCGCCGATCCTAACGAGACCTGCGTGCTTCCGGCTTTCGATAGGGATTTCGGTATCCCCAAGGTCGATATTCCCACGCCCGTTTCCCTGCATGACGATGCTCAAAAACCCAAGCGCAAGGTGCATCCCGACGAGGACGCCTATCACAAGCACAAGCGTCATATCCCCAAGCCGCTCATCGTCATCGCGGTCCTTGCCGTCGTTTGCGGCGGTGCCTATTGGTTCGTGACGGCCGATCCCATGGGTGTCATGCCTGGCTTCTATGACCAGTTTGGCCAGGCCGCGCAGACGACCTTCCCCACGCGCCAAAAGGGCGAGGCGACTGAGGACGATACCAAGCAAGACGATTCTGCCGAGGTGGTCCAGGAAGAAACCGTGCTGACCGATGATCAGCTCTATACCAGGCTCGACGGTCTGTATCAGACCATCGTGTCCTACGGTGACGAGGACCAGATCGGCGAGGTCATCGATTCTTTTAACAATGGTTATCTTCGAACGCCACTGTCCACCCGTCAGGAGCTGTCGCAGAGTGCCTACGCCCTGCGCGACCAGATCAAAAAGACGCAAGATGAGCTCAACAACCTTAAGTACCAGGACGATACGGTCTATGCGGATGACATCGCCCACTTAAAGCAGCTTGCCGAGTGGATGTACGAGCGTGTCGACGTGATCTGCCAGAGTTGGGACATCTCGCTGGCCATTCCCGATGGCGAGTCGATGAGTTCCCACCAAAGCGAGATCCTGGCTCCCATCGCACAGGGCGGCAACAGCGCGCTGAACCAGTACGACGCCAATGTGGGCTCCTGGAAGCCGCAGCAGCGTTCCCAAAATTAGTTCGCCATAGTCGGCATAACCTACGTGCGCAATTGATGTAAGCGCATGCTTATTGCTACAATTCGTACAAATATGCTTTAAACGCACGAGGAAGGAACCACATGTTTGGTTTTAAGAAAGAGCTCTACACGCCCGAGTATCAGCTTGCCGGCGACGAGTGCGCCGTTATCGAGACGTCGAAGGGTACCATCAAGGTCAAGTTTGACGGCGAGGGCGCTCCCATTCATGTCGCGAACTTCTGCGAGCTTTCCACGATGGGCTTCTATGATGGCCTTAAGTTCCATCGCTATGTGCCCGGTTTTGTCATCCAGGGCGGCGACCCCAATACCCGCGATATGTCCGGCGCCGACGTCGCCGCTGGTCTTGAGGGCCCCGACGGCATGCCCGGTACCGGTGGCCCCGGCTACTGCATCAAGGGCGAGTTTGCCACCAATCCGCGCAACAGCCATGTCGATGGTGCCCTTGCCATGGCACGCTCCATGGACCCCGATTCCGCGGGTTCGCAGTTCTACTTCTGCCTGGGCGCCCAGCATAACCTCGATTCCGGTTACACCGTCTTTGGTACCACGGTCGAGGGTCTCGATGTGATTTCGCAGCTGCGTGCCGGCGACGAGATCGTCCATGTCGAGATCGTTCACGAGTAAAGGGGACTTCCTTGAATAGCCAGCTGATCCAACAGGGCCGCGCCGCTTACCGCGCGGGTGATTTTTCCGCTGCAGCCCAGATGCTTGGGGCGGCAAAAACTCCCGATGAGATTATGGGCGAGGCCGATCACCTTCGTGGCAACGCCTTGATGCACCTGGGCATGTATGCCGAGGCCGCCGAGGCCTACGCCGCTGCCCTCAATGACGGCACCTACGGCAAGCGCGGCGCGCTGCTCACCAACCGCGGCAAGGCACTCGCCGCCGTGGGCGACTACACGACGGCCGCCCAGGCGTTCTCTGCTGCTACGCAGCTGTCTCTTATACACATCTCCGAGCCCACGAGACGGAGCTACATCTCG
>URZB01000073.1 GCA_900552295.1 uncultured Collinsella sp. | reverse complement strand
GAATGATGGTACGAGCATCCATTCGGCTTCCAAGGCGGCCACGGACAGAACGGGACGAACAGAAAAGAGCGACGAACGCCTACTCCCCCGCCACGCTCGCGCGCAGCTTGGCGGCGATGGGCTCGGATACCAGCAGGAACACGAGCATGACCACGGAGCACGCCAAGCACACGATCCAGGTGCTCGCAAAGGAGCCCGTGGCGTCGAACAGCACGCCCGAGACAATGGCGCCCACGGTGCCGCCGACCATCTCGAGCGAGGTGATGGTGCCCGTGACCTTGCCGAGGTCGGCCATGCCAAACTGCTTGGACGCGGCGATGGTAGGCGTGATGGTGCCCATACACGTTCCGATACCAAAGCTCACAGCGGCGACAATAGGACCGAGGTCCGTCGTCGGGAAGCACAGCGCCACGCAGGCGATAATGCACGCAACGGAGCCAAGGATATTGCCAAAGCGCAGGCCAAAGCGGTCATAAATCGCACCGAGCGAAATCTTGGCGATAACGACGGTGACCATATAGGCCGAAAGCACAGTGCCCGCCCACATGGGATCATGACCGCCCGTGACGATCTTGGCGCCGTTGACGGTAACGCTCGTCATGTTGGTGACTTGGTTGGGCAAGATGGCGCCGTTAACGAGACCCATAAAGAGGAAGGCGACGACAAGCAGCCAAAACGCCGGGCTCTTCTTGATGCGAGACCAGCCGACGCTAACCTCGGGCGCCGTGTGCTCGTCCTTGTCGCCAGCCGTCGAGACGGACGGATCGCCCGGGTTCTCGCCGAGCGGCTTAAGGCCGATCTCGGAAGGCTTAGTGCGGAAGGAGTAGGCCGTGATGGGCAGTGCCGCCACCATGCAGACGGCAGCGAGTACCAGGAACGCAGAGCGCCAGCCCACACTCACGATAAGCGAGCTCACGATGGGAGACAGAATAGCGCCGCCAAAGCCCGAGCCCGAAAGTGCGATGGAGATGGCAAGGCCTCGCTTGGCGGTAAACCAGTTGGCGGTCACCAGGCTAATGAGCAGACGGGTCGAGGCCACAGCAAAGCAGCCCGAAACAGCAAAGAGCACATAGACCTGCCAAAGCTCACCCACAAAGCTCATGCCAGCAAGCACCGCCGAGGTAGCGATAACGGTGAGCGAGCCCAACACGTGGCCATGATCACGAAGCCGGAGGCCACCACGAGCCAGCCGGGGAAGAACTTACGCTGCTGGGGCATACTGCTCCTTATTTAACAAACGAATAGCCTGCGCCGGGCGCCGGTAGTGCCCAAGATTGCCTTGAAAGACAAGGGCATAGGCCTTATGGCCATGCCCGCAGGCTTGAAAGGCAAGGTTGGGTGCTACCGGTGGTCGGCGATATAGCCCAAAGCGACGGCGGTATAAGCCGCAGCACCGAGCGGCAGCTCGGCATCGTTAAAACGTGCCTTGGGATGGTGCTGGGCAAAGTGTTCGTCCGTGTCGGTTACGGCCGCGCCCACGGTAAAGTACGCACTCGGAATCTCGCTCGAGATAAGCGCGAAGTCCTCACTCGCCATGGCATGGAAAAGCGGCAAGAAAGCCGACTTGGGCAGCACTGCGCCCACGTAGCCAAGCGACGCCTGAGTCATATCGCTGTCGAGTACAAGCGGCGGAACATCCGAAAGCGTCTCGATGGTCGCCGGCGTACGATATGTTGTGGCAACGCCGTTAACGACCTCCGCGATGCGGGTCTTGAGGTGCTCCATGAGCTCAACATCGAAGCCGCGCAGCGTTCCCTCGAGCACGCAGGTGTCGGGGATGACGTTGGCCGCCAAGCCGCCAGCAAACTTACCAACGGTAAGTGCGACTTCCTTGGCCGCCGGCACCTCGCGGGCGATAAGCTCCTGGAGCGCCAGGTGCACATGGACGCCGGCCGCGATGGGGTCGATGCAGATCTCGGGGCTCGAGCCATGGCCGCCCTTGCCCTGGAGCGTAATGCGGAAACCGTACACGCCCGAAAGCGCCGGACTGCCGTAGAGCACCAGGCCAAGCGGCGACTGGCTGTTGACATGCATGGCAAAGGCCGCCTGAGGACGCGGGTTCTGCAGCAGGCCATCGGCGATGGCAGCGCGTGCCCCTTCAAAGGTCTCCTCGCCCGGCTGGAACAGCAGTTTGACGGTGGCATTGGCGTCGACGAGCTCGGCCTCGCGGGCCTTGAGCAGGCGAGCCGCACCAAGCAGCGCCGTCGCGTGCATATCGTGACCGCAAGCGTGCATGCAGCCGTTGGTGGATGCAAAGGGCTCGCCGGATTCCTCGGCAACGGGCAGGGCATCCATGTCGCCACGCAGCATAATGACCGTTCCGGCCTGTTCGTCCGTGCAGACGCCATTGCCCTGGGCCGCGGCGGCACCGGCACCGACAAGGCCCGCAACACAGGAACCATCGACGAGCGTGGCAAACGGGATGTCCATCTCGGTCAGGCGCGCTTGGATATACGCAGAGGTCTGCGGGAGGTCGTTACCAAGTTCGGGCGTCCGATGCAGATCGTGACGCCATGCGGCAAGCTCATCGGCAAAAGTTTGAGCCTCTTTGACCAGACTGTCGCCAATGGCGGCTTGCGCCGCCGCGGTGGCCTTGGGCGCTGATTGCGGTTGAAGATCTGACAGTGCTGGTGCCATAGATGCCCTCCAGTAACGTTTTTGCAGCAAGCACTTTGATAGCGTAAAGTGCAAGGTACTACTTTAAGGGCGACGCATAAAAAATGCCGCCCCGGGAGGCGGCGCAACAAATTGTTTACAATTGCGGACGCGGCTTTCGACGCAAAAAATCGAAATGCGTCTCGCTCAAGATAATCGAAAGAAAGATGAGGACGAAGCCGGCGAGCAGACGCGAGGTGAGCGCCTCCCCCATCAGCAGCACCGAAAACAACACGCCCGAAGGGGACTCCATCGAAAGGAGCAGCGAGCCCGTTGAGGCCGGGACATGCGCCAGGCCGACGTTTTGGATGAGCAGAGCCACACATGTGCAGCCCACCGAGAGAAACGCCATCACACTGATAAAGCTCGGCGTCCAAACGGACAGCGGCGCTTGGGTCTCGAATAGCAGCGACGAGATCAGGCTCAGCACGCCGTTGCCCACAAACATCCAAAACGTGATGACGTTGATGTCCATCTTGCGGCCATACTTGGCGGTCACCGCCATCTGGATGGCAAAGAAGACCGCACCGCCCAGTGTGATGACATCGCCGACATTGAACTCGACGCTATCGAGCGCCACCAGACCAATGCCCGCCAGGCACAGCAACGCGGCGCCCAAGTTGTAACGGGTAAGCTTTTCGCCGCTTAGAACGTAGCTCGCAAACGGAACCAAGATGCAGTACGTGCCCGTCAAAAATGCACTCTTGCCTGCCGTGGTCTGTGCCAGGCCGATCGTCTGCAAACCGTAGGCACCCCACATGAGCGCGCCCATGCCAAGTCCAACAATCAGGTTTCGAGCGTTGAAATGGGCAACAATGCGCTCGTGGAAGATGGCAAGCATGACCAACGACGCCGGAAGAAAACGAATGTAGAGCAGCTCGAACACCGGAATGGTATCGAGCGCATCCTTCATGGTGGTGAAGGAATAGCCCCAGATGACCGCCACCGAAAGCAGCAAGACCTTCCAGAACAGCGGCGAGCGCGCACCGGCACCGCGAGAGGCACCGCCGGCACCTAGGTCTTCGCGGGCTACAGGGCTATCGGGCATATTCTCGATTTCGTTGGCAGCGTATTGGGCCATGGAACATCCTCACACTCAATCTGGGCGTGGTGTCCGCACGCGTATGGCTGCGTGCCGCCTCATGGTCAAATAAAAACAGGGCGCACCGGACCCCCGGTACGCCCCGTTACTGTAGCAACAACCAAGCAGCCCGTGCAATTCACTACGCTAAAGCATCGGGTTGGAAGACCTCGATGTTCCGACGGCGTTTACGTTGCTGTATTAAATCAATTTGGTTGACTCCAGCTTTTCGATGATCCAGTCGTTGGCTTTGATGACCGGACGGCGGAAGACGACGCCCAGGGCCAGCGACGGAATCAGATAGCTCGCCAGAATGCCCAGCTCAACCCAGTACTCCATATGGTAGGCGCCTGCCATGGCAGCATGCATGGCGTTGATGCCGTGAGTGAACGGCAGGAACGGATAGATCGCCTGGAACACAGGACCGGTCATCTCGATGGGGAACGTACCGCCCGAACCGCCGACCTGCATGACCAGCAGCACAACGGCCAAAGCCTTGCCGATATCGCCAAACGAAACCGTAAGCGTGTAGACGATATTGGAGAACACGAGACTCGCGACCCAGCCCGCCAGCACAAACTGCAGCGGGTTGTCGCACTGAATGCCAAAGAACAGGATGTCGCCCGCGCACACGAGCGTTGCCTGCAGCAGGGCCAGACCGCCAAAGAACAGGTAGCGGCCCAGGTAGATCTCGTGCAAGCGCACGGGGATTAACTCATTGATGAGTTCGTCGTCAACCGACACCTTCATCATGGCCGCCAGCACGATCGAGCCGACCCAGAGCGACAGAATCGTGTAGAACGGCGCCATGGCCGAGCCGTAGTTGCGGATCGGATAGACCGGCTTGCGATCGAGCGCGACGGGACCGGAAAGCGACACGGCCAAACCCTCGGGATCATTGCCAATCATCGTCTTGATCGTGGCCAGATCGTCCGACATCAAGGCGCCGTCGAGCTCGTCCTTAAAGGCACTGATCTTATCGGACGCTTCACCCAGCTGATCGGAAGCCTTGTTGACCAGCTTTGCAGCCTTGGAGAGGCCCTTTGCCAGCGAACCGGATGCGTCGGTCAGGCCGTCTGCGGCGCTATCCAGATCGCCCGAGATGCCATCCAGCGAGTCCAGGATGCCTGAAACCGTCTTCTTGAGCTCCTTTGCCTTGACCGAGAACGTGGAGTCGTAGTCGGACTTGGCGCCCGAAATGCCCGCCTTGGCATCGGCGATGGCCTGGTCGACTTCGGCACGCGTGCTGTTGACCTCTGCCATGCTGTCAGAAAGGGACTTAGCAGTTGCCGTCAGGTCCTTGGCGCTGTTGCGATACTCCACCGCGATCCTGTTCAGCGATGTTGCCACAGACTTGAGGCTCTCCTGGAGCTTTTCGTCACTGACCTGCTCGGCAAAGCCGCGGAGCTGGTCGGCCGTGGCGTCGATATCGTCGGCACGTGTATTGAGCGCCGCCGCGGCATCGTTGAGCTGAGACACCGTAAGGTCAACATGCTGATTCGCGGCATCGAATGCCTTCGCAAGCTCGGCGGACACGTTGTCGAACGAGCCAGCGCTTCCGTCAATCGCGGCGTTGATGGCGTCGTTGGCGGCCTTCAGCGCTTCTTTGGAATCGCTCATGCCGCTCTTGGCATGCTCCATCAACCGCTTGGTCGACTCATCGACCGTACCCGTCTGCTGGAGCATACCGCTCGCCGACGTCAACGAATCGGACGTAGAGCTCAAAATGCCCGCCAGCGACGAAGCATTAGCCTGAACATCTTGCAGGTCCTCAATCGAATCGCCGAGCGTCGAGGACAGGTTGGCGATAAAGTTGCTGACCTGGTCGGTGCTCATGTAATCGAGCAGGCTGGACACCGTCTTAAGACCGATGCTCGTAATGGTCTCGGTAAAAGATTCGTTAACCTGGTTCTGAACGGCGCTCGAACCCTTCTCGGTCACGATCTGCGCGATGGCGTTGGCCTTCTGGTTCTCGTAAAACTCGATATCGGCGTGTTTCACGTCGGTCGAGAAAAGCGTCATCATGTCAGCGCTAAACGTTTTGGGGATAACGACGGCAGCATAGTACGCGCCCGACTTAACGCCCTCGATAGCCTTTTCGCGATCGTTAAGCACAACCCAATCGAAGCTCTCGTTGCCGCGTAGGGTGGCGGTCACGTTTTCGCCCACGTTAACCTCGACGGGAATCAGATCGCTCTCGTAACCCTCATCGGTGTTGACCACGGCGATCTTAAGATTGCCGGTGTTGCCGTACGGATCCCAGCTGCCGGCGATGTTAAACCACGCGTACAGACACGGCACGATAATGAGGCCCATCACGACAATCAAGCCGATCACGGAGCGAGACACGTTTTGGACATCGCGCCTAAACAGATGCAGGATGTTCTTCATTTATGCCTCACCTCCTTTGGAGTGCTTGCCAAGCGCGGTGGTATCTCCATCATTTGTGGCTGTGCTGTCGCTGCCCTGAGATTTATGGTGCGAGCCGATATGCGGCAAGCGGCCCGTGGACTGATCGCCGCCCTTGGCACCACGCTCGCTGGCGTTGAGGCCAAACATGTGGCGGGCGGCAGGAATGGCGGCCGTGTGCTCGCGCATCTCGCGACGCAGGTCCTCATCCGAAAGCGCCGAGATGCGCATCTGGGTATTGAGGCTCGCGCGGATATATTCGATATTGATAAGCCAGCCGCAGATGGCAATAACCGAGATGATCCAAATGACAAGCAGGATGATCTTGCCGTTATTGTCGATATCGAGAACCGTCGACAGGACAAAGAGCAGGACCTGAACGCCCACCACGGCGGCAAAACCGCCCTTGATGTAGTACGGGTAGCGATGTTCAAAGGCGACCGCATGATCGAGCAGTTCGCGACGGTACGAATCGGAATCGAGCATGACACGCATGGCCGTGCGCAGCGAGTAGCGCTGGCGCGGCAGGTCGTTGGACTCGCAAATCATCATACCGGTCGTGGAAAGCTGTTTATCAAAGAGCAGGTTAAGGTTGAGCAGCAGCGGACGCAGCTGCAGACCGATAAAGAGCGCCACGATCAAGAACACGCCCAGAATGCACAGGTTAAACAGGTAGTTGAACGAATACATGCCGCCGACCGTCTCGCGCAGCAGATTGATGCCGTAGGTAAAGGGCAGCAGCGGGTGCAGCCACTGGAAGAAGCCTGGCATCATCTCGATGGGGTACATGCCCGACGAACCCGGGATCTGCACGATAACCAGAATGACGCCGATAGCCTTGCCGATATGCTTAAACGTGGTGGACAGCGCATAGATGATATTGACGTAGGTGAACGAGATGGCGATGCCGCCCAGCACGAACAGCAGCGGGCTGACGCACTGCACGCCGATCACCAGATCGCCTACCGTAACGATGATGGCCTGCAACGCGCCCAGGATCACCAGGAGCAACCAGCGGCCAAAGTAGCCCTGACGCGCGGTAAAGCTGCCGATGCCTTCGCGGTCGACCTCGAGCTTGTAGATGGCGATAAGCACGTAGCCGCCCACCCACAGCGCCAGATTGGTATAGAACGGGGCAATGCCCGAACCAAAGCTCTTGACCGGGTAAATTGACTTTGAGGTCAGCTCGACCGGAGATGCCATGAAGTCTGCAACATCATCGACGTCGACGCCCATCAGGCCGGCCAGCTCGCCCATGGACTCGGAGGTCTGTAGCGC
>URZB01000072.1 GCA_900552295.1 uncultured Collinsella sp. | reverse complement strand
GAGCCTTATCGTCGGCAGCGTCAGATGTGTATAAGAGACAGGTGCTGAATACTCCGTTTTTTGCACGGCCCAAGGTGGGGTACCCTGAGACGAAGCAAAAAGACTCCTCATTTCTATGCAGATACCGATAGGATTTATGCAAGATTGGGATTGTAAGCCGTGCGCGTGCGCAAAATCGGCGCGAGGACGTCTGGAGGTGGCTCGGCTCCCAGAGCCTTGCGCGTGCAGAACGGTTAAAATCGGGACTCGGTCTTAGTTTTGCTTGGAAGGATGCACATGGCTTCTGTAATCGATGCTTCTCTAGAGGAGACGCTCTCCTATATCGCGGGACAGCTTAAGACACTGACTTCTATTGCTTCGCCGACGGGCTATACCCGTGCGGCGACTGATTATCTGATGGAGACCCTGCGCGATATGGGGTTTGGGCCTGAGCGTTCCAATAAGGGTAACGTGCTCGTTGAGCTTGGTGGCGAGGGTGAGCCGCTCGTACTGGCGAGCCATGTCGATACCCTGGGCGCCATGGTGCGTTCCATTAAGGACAATGGTCGCCTGCGCCCCACGACGCTCGGCGGGCATCAGTGGTCTACGGCCGATGGCGAGAACTGCACCGTCTACACGCGCGACGGCAATGTCTACACGGGCGTGGTCCTCAATACCGAGCCTTCGGCGCATGTGGCCGACGAGCCGGTCAAGACCATCGAGAAGAACATGGAAATCCTGCTCGATGAGAATGTCGACAGCAAGGACGATGTGCTTGAGCTGGGCATTCAGACCGGCGACATCATCGCTATGGATCCGCGTACCACGGTGACGGAGAGCGGCTACATCAAGAGCCGCTTCCTGGATGACAAGCTGTCGGCGTCGATTCTGCTGGGTCTGGCCCGCGCTGTTGCTGACGGCGAGGTGTCGCTTTCGCGCAAGGTGTCGCTGCTCTTTACCGTGTACGAGGAGGTCGGCCACGGCGGTGCTTTCGTGCCGGCCGACACGCGCGAGATGATCAGCGTTGACATGGGCTGCGTGGGCGACGACCTGGGCTGCACCGAGCGCATGGTGTCGATTTGCGCCAAGGATTCGGGCGGTCCGTACAACTACGACCTGGTAACCACGCTGTCCAACATCGCGCGCGAGCTGGAGCTCGATTACGCCATCGATGTGTATCCGCACTACGGCTCGGACGTTGAGGCCACGCTCTCGGCCGGCTACGACATCCGTCACGGCCTGATCGGCCCCGGCGTGTACGCGAGCCACAACTACGAGCGCAGCCACATCGACGGCGTGCGCAATACCTACGAGCTGGTCCGCGCCTACGTACAACGCTAGAGGAGCAGCTTGCGACTCGGCTGACCAATTGCTCTAAGGCCCGATTGCTCGGGCCTTTTTTCGCTTCAGTCTGTTTAGTATTATGCTGTATGTAACTAATTAACTTTACGTTTGGAATACTTAACGAGGTGATGCGGCGTATGGATACATCTGAGTACTTGTCTATGGGTGATGCTGCCCGCCTGTTGGGCGTTACGAAAGCCCGCATATCTCAACTTGCCGCATCGGGAACGCTCGCGTGCGATATTGTGGGCGGACGGAAGATGGTTGAGTATGATTCTGCGGTCGCTTATCAAAAGGTCCGCAAACGTGGACGCCGTCCTGCGGCCGATGTGGGGCGCAAGTTTACGCTGATGTCCGCCGATTACGAGGTTGCACGTGTTTCGTTTGATCCGACGCGCGAGTTTTCCTTCGAAATCGCCGAGGTTCTCGATACGCAACGAATGCCGTTTGGCACATGCTCGAGCTCTTCTCCAACGGTGAATAAGCGGGAGCTCAACGCGTGGTGGGGGCATCGGTCGGTACCCGATGTTCGCCCTGGGCTTATCTCGCGCTACCGCGAGCTGGGGATTGTCAGCGGCATTGAGGCTCCGGTTCGGTGCCTGGGCCTCTCGCTTTCGGATTGTTATTGGCTGCGGCCGGCCGATTGCGCCGAACTCAAATGGCAAAACATCAATTATTTTGAGAACGAATTTGAGCGATCGGCGCCCGAAGAGCGTTCGGGTTGGCTGGAAGGCATCGGTCTTAAAAATCCGGATAACACGTCCGAGGGCGAGCTCCCTAAATCGTGGATGATTCGAAACGACATTCGCGTTTTGGCTAAAGGGTGCGGGATGGACGATCAACGTCCCTTTAACGAGGCGGTTGCAACGGCTCTACATCGTCGCTTGCTGTCGGAGGGCGAGTTTGTTCCTTATACGGTTGAGCGGATGTTCGATGGCCCTGTGTGTCTGTGCGACGACTTTCTTGATGGCCGCGAGGAATATGTTCCGGCTGTTTACGTTAAGAACGCCCTTGGCGGCCAGCGAGGAAGCTCGACGTACGACCGATACTGTCGCTTCCTTGGTAAGCATGGTGTCGATGAGGCCGCTGTGAGAAGGTCTATGTCGCAGATGATTATCTGCGATGCCCTTTTGGCCAACAGCGACCGCCATTGGCGAAACTTCGGCATTATCCGCAATGTCGACACCCTGGAGATAAAACCTGCTCCGCTGTTCGATAGCGGCAACTGCCTGTGGTACAACGTATCAACTGCCGTGCTCGCAGCTGGGGAGTTTGGGTTTTCCGCTAAGCCGTTTGGGCCCGACCCTTCCGTCCAGCTGGCGCTTGCGGACTCGCTCGATTGGTTCGATTCAACACGACTCAACGGATTTGTTGATGAGGCGATCGAGATTCTTTCGCAGAGCGAATGGGCGACGGCGGAGGGTCGACTCGAGGCCATTTGCCGCGGCCTCGGGCGTCGCGTTATCGAGGTGAATGCTGCTGTTGGAGTGCTTCGACACGTGCGGCGATAATCCCGCGGCTACCTGATGGCTGCCGTAACGGTGCCGCCGCCGAGGACGACGTCGCCGCGGTAGACGACGACAGCCTGGCCGGGGGCGATGGCGCGCTGCGGCTCGTCAAAAGTTAGCAGCATTTGCCCGTCTTCGCCGCGCGTAAGGGTTGCTGCCTGGTCTTTCTGACGGTAGCGGTACTTGGCGCCCACGCGAATGCCGCCGGCATCGAGTTCTGCCTCCATGCGGTCGGCAGGGGCGCTCCAGATCCAGTCGTCGGCCGTGAGTGCTGTGGCCGTTAGGTCCTCGGCCTCGCCCAGATGCACGGTGTTGTTGGCGGTGTCGACGCCCGTTACGTACACGGGATGCGCCATCGCGACGCCCAGGCCTTTGCGCTGACCGATGGTGTAGCGCAGCGCACCGTTGTGGCGCCCGACCATGCTGCCGTCGCGCCACACAATGTCGCCCGGTGCAGCGGGATGTCCGCAGCGGCGCTCGATATAGCCCGCGTAGTCGCCGTCTGGAATAAAGCAGATATCCTCGCTCTCGGCCTTTTTGGCGTTGATGAAGCCCTGCTCGGCGGCAATGCGGCGCACGTCGCGCTCTTTGTCCAGCCCGGCCAGCGGAAAGATTGTGCGCGACAGCCGCTCCTGCGTGAGCGAATACAAAAAGTAGCTCTGGTCCTTTTTGGGGTCTTCGCCGCGATGCAGCTGCCAGGTGCCGTCGGACGCCTGGCTCGTTTTGGCGTAGTGACCTGTGGCGATGTAGTCGCAGCCCATATCGAGTGCCGCATCGAGCAGCGCGCCAAACTTAATATGTCGGTTGCAGATGATGCACGGATTGGGCGTCAGTCCCTCCTGGTAGGCGGTCGCGAAGCGCTCGATAACATTGCGGTCGAAGGTCTGCTGCAGGTCGAGCACATGGTGGGGTATCCCCAGGCGCTCGGCGACAGCCTTTGCATCGGCGATGTCGCGGTCGACCTTACTCATGCCCGTGACGGGATCGGGCGCGGGGCAGGTGAGGCGCATGGTGGCGCCGACGCATTCGTAGCCCTGGCGCTTGAGCAGGTACGCGGTCACACTGGAATCGACGCCGCCGCTCATGGCGACGAGCACGCGCTTGTTGTGCATGGGGAGGTTCTCCTTGGTGGCATGTGGCCAAAAAAGAAAAGCGGCGCGGGAGGCTGGTTCCGCGCCGCAGACATTGTAGCAAGTTCGGGCGTCATGTGGGACGCCCTGTTGGGATGAGCCCAGGCTGCCAGAAGAGAGGAGACCGGTTCGTCCTGGGCTCAACCTATGGGCGACAGGCCTTAGTCCTGGAAGAGTGCCGTGGACAGGTAGCGCTCGCCGGTGTCGGCGAGCAGGGCCACGATGGTCTTGCCCTCGTTCTCGGGGCGCTTGGCCAGCTGCAGCGCGGCCCACACGGCGGCACCGGACGAAATGCCCACGAGCACGCCCTCCTTGTGGCCCACGGCACGGCCGGTGGCAAAGGCGTCGTCGTTCTCGACGGGGATGATCTCGTCATAGACCTGGGTGTCGAGGACGTCGGGCACAAAGCCGGCGCCGATGCCCTGGATCTTGTGCGGGCCGGCCTGGCCCTTGGAGAGCACCGGGGAGGTGGCGGGCTCGACGGCGACGACCTTAATCTCGGGGTTCTGCTCCTTGAGGAACTCGCCCACGCCGGTCACGGTGCCGCCGGTTCCAACGCCGGCGACGAAGATGTCGACCTCGCCGTCGGTGTCATCCCAGATCTCGGGGCCGGTCGTGGCCTTGTGGATGGCGGGGTTGGCGGGGTTCACAAACTGGCCGGCGATAATGCTGTTGGGGGTCTCCTTCTGCAGCTCCTCGGCCTTGGCGATGGCGCCCTTCATGCCCTTGGAGCCGTCGGTGAGCACGAGCTGTGCGCCGTATGCCTGCATAAGCTTGCGGCGCTCGACGGACATGGTCTCGGGCATGGTGATGATCACCTTGTAGCCGCGGGCAGCCGCCACCGAGGCGATGCCGACGCCGGTGTTGCCGCTCGTGGGCTCGATGATGGTGTAGTCGCCGCCGCGTACGAGCTTGCCTGCCTTCTCGGCCTCGTCGATCATGTTCTTGGCGACGCGGTCTTTGACGGATCCGGCGGGGTTGAAGTATTCCAGCTTGACGAGCACGCGGGCCTTGAGGTCCTCATCGGCCTCAAAGTGAGTGAGCTCCAGAAGCGGAGTGTGGCCGATAAGCTGATCGATGGACGTGTAAACATTGCTCATGGTGAACCTCCAAAGTGTTCAAATGACTGGATACCGTGTGGTTTTACGGTGTGTATAGCAGCGAAACCCACAAACCTTATGGGTTGTTCGTTTTGCTGTTGGCAAGCATAGTAGACAGTAAAGCCTAGTAACGCAATAGGAAATAGAAGATTATTACGAGTCGATTAACCATCTTGACCGGAACGGGTATTTTCAAAACCAATTTTTCGGCTAGAATTTCTACGGACTAAATGACCGAAAGGCAGCACTATATATGTTGGTTTCTACTAAGGGCAGATATGCCCTGCGCGTTATGGTCGATCTGGCCGAGCACCAGGCAGCCGGTCGCATCCCGCTCAAAGAGATCGCGGCGCGACAGGGGATTTCCGAGAAATATCTCGAGAACATCTTGGCTACGCTCGTGCGCGCCAACATGCTCTCGGGCATGCGCGGCAAGGGCGGCGGCTACGTGCTTACGCGCCCGCCCGAGCAGTATACGGTGGGCGAGATCCTGCGCCTGACCGAGGGCAGCTTGGCGCCGGTCGCATGCCTGGACGGCGACTGCAAGGGCTGTTCGCGTTCGGACGAGTGCCCCACGCTCGACGTGTGGAAGAACCTGGACAAGCTCATCAACGACTACCTCGACGGTGTGACGCTCGATCAACTAGTCGCTCCCAACCATGGCTACGACTACGTCATCTAACCCACACCTGCATTTGGGGACGGGGTGGAAATGGTAGATTCTCTCGCCCTTTGAGACTTGAAAAATAAGAAGGCCGTCCATTTTTGCGATGGGCGGCCTTCGTTTTGGGCTGTTGAGACGGACACGGTCGGAATGGCCGTTTTAGTCCTCGGCGATGCTGTCGAGAATGCTGCGCATGATGGATACCAGGATGCTGCCCATAAAGGCCGATCCAAAGCCGGCAATGGAGATACCCGCGCCCAGCAGATTGACCGACAGGTAGCTGGCCAGCTCGAGCATAAAGCTGTTGACTACGAGCTGAAAAATACCAAGCGTGATAATAGTGAGCGGCAGCGAGATGACCGTCAGGAACGGCTTGACGAGCGAGTCGACGATGTTGAGGAACAGTCCCACGAAGGCAAAGCAGACCCAAGCCTCGGCAAAGCCGAAGGGTTGGATACCGGGGACGAGGAACGTGGCGATCGCGATGGCGATCGAGGTGAAGAGCCAGTTAAGCATAAAGCGCATGGCGTGAATCCTTTCTTGCGCCGGGATTGCTGGCGTCGCGTGAAGCGGCTTACGGCGGCGACCTGGATGGTTGCGCGGGCGCGCCGCGGTGTTTGGGCGCCCATTGTCTCAAATATTCGTGGAGCTTACGTGCGCATATGGTTTCTAAACGGCGTTCGTCCTGAAAAACGCGCCGCTGGCAGAGAGTCTTGTCGCTTTAGTTTGGTGGTGTGCTACACTGCTACGGGCAAAAGCCACAGGCGTTGCCCTATTGCATAGAACGGGTGAACGATGCCCGATGTCAGTATCAACTTCGATGCCTTTTGGCGGGTTTGGCGGTGATCGATGAATATCGAGAACATGTTTGACAAGCCTGATGTCAAGCAGCTGGTCCACGCATTTAGCCTTTTGGACGACGAGAAGGATATCCAAGCGTTTTTGACCGATATCTGCACGCCGCGCGAGATTTGCGACCTTTCTCAGCGTTTGCAGGTTGCGCGCTATTTGGACGAGGGCGAGCCTTATGTTGAGGTTCAGGCCCGTACCGGCGCTTCGTCCACCACGGTGAGCCGCGTTTCAAAGGCGCTGAACGGCGAGTACGGTGGCTACCGCAAGATCCTCATTAAGTTGGAGGATGGCGAGTAGGCCAGCGACAACATTGAATTACGAAGAACCGTCCCTCCGGGGGCGGTTTTTATATGCCTGCAATCGGCTGGTGCGTTGGGTTCAGGTTGCTTTGTACCAAAAGATGGAACTGCGGTGGCAATGTGTCCGCTTGGGCGGGTAGGATGGATGCATTGATTATTGCGAACGGTTTGAGCGGAGGACCATGCCTGTTCGAATCTATACCACCAATGCCGGCACGGATTTGAGCGATGCCGAGTCGGCGCTGCTTGCCGACCTTATTGCCCGTCACGGGCGTGCCGTGTTGCTGGCACCAACGTTTGCCGAGCTCGATCTGTGCCGTCATGATGCGGCGGAAGCCGGCATTTCGCTGGGTATCGACTACAAGACACCCGCATCGTGGCTTCGCTCGCTTTGGGAGCTTTTGGGCGACGGGCGCGGTTTCGTCGACAACCTGCAACGTCAGATGCTGTTTTCGGATATGATTGCCCGCCGCGACGATGCCGACCTGCAGCCGCTTTCGCGTAGCCAGGGCACGGTGCGCATGCTCGCACGCATGGCCCGCGATGTGCTGCCGGGTGTGGCGGGG
>URZB01000071.1 GCA_900552295.1 uncultured Collinsella sp. | reverse complement strand
CCGGTGTTGCGGCACTTATCGCACACGCCCAGTGGCAGGTAGACGCTCACGTTGGGATAGTCGGCCAGCACCGAGAACCAGGTCTCGGCAGTAATATCGCCCACGCAGGCGACGACGACCTCGTTTTCGCGCGGCATGCGCTTAAGGGCGCGCGTGCAGGTAACGTAGGCGGTCTCGTGGCTCGTAGCAGCAGAGACGATATCGTCATACAGGTTTTTGGGCGCCAGGCGCGGCGAGATGATCGCCTCGGTCGGACAGGCAGCGGCGCACAGGCCGCACTTGCGACAGGAGTCGAGGATCTCGATGGCGTCTTCCTCGACCTCGATAGCGTTGACCGGGCACACGTCCATGCACGCGGTGCAGGCGCTCTTCTCGTTTTTGCAGGTCAAGCACGGAATGGTGTTGCCGCGCGGACGCTCCTTGTAGTCGGCAGGATTCCACTGCGGTGCCGACGGATCGAGTGCATCGGTCACACCGCCAAGCGGGTTTTTAAGAAAGTCGAAACCCTTGCTGATCTCGATAATGTCATCAAACAGATCGTGTTCCTGCGCCATGCGCGGCCCCTCCCTGAGCAGTGCAAACAAGCAAGAGATAATGATACGCTATCGGCCCACGCCTCGGGCAAATTACACGCGGCGCATCTTTGCGGCAAATAGCCCATGGCCCATCGCCGCCTCGATTGCACAAGGTCAATCAAGCGCCAAACTATGCCTCGCACATGAACTGCACGAGCTTTTGTTTGGTCACCTTTGCCTGCTCGTTGGCCATATTACGTTCATTTCTAAAGACCGCATTTGCAACACTCTGCAGATCGGCATCGGAAATCTCGCCAAGGCCCAGCTCCTCGAGCGTCGTCGGCAGACCAACGCGCTGGCAAAACTCGAGCACCTGATCAAGCTCGGGTGCACGCTCCAGGCGCAGCTGCACCACCAGGCCAAATGCCACGGCCTCGCCATGCATTGCCTTGCACTCGGGCAGAATCGTCAGACCGTTGGCGATGGCATGCGCCAACGCCAAGCCACCGCTCTCAAAGCCGACGCCCGAGAGCAGAATATTGCACTCGATCAGGCGCTCAACTGCCGGCGATGTACGGCCCTTTTTGAGATCGCGCTTGGCAGCGACGCCGCACTCCATGAGCGTGTCGTAGCAGGCGCGAGCCGCAACCAAGGCCAAGTGTCCCGGCGCGCCACCGTGCTCGTTGGCGCCGTGCGCCGCGGCGCACGAACGCGCCTCAAAATACGTTGCCAGCGCATCGCCCATACCAGCGACCGTCATACGCAGTGGGGCCGCCGCGACCACGTTGGTATCGACCACGACCAGGTCTGGATTCTTCTCGAGCATCAGGTAGTGGTCGAACGACCCATCCTCGTGATACAGCACCGAAATCGCGCTGCACGGACCGTCCATCGAAGCCGCCGTGGGGCATACGCACAACGGCACCTCGGCATAAAACGCAACGGCCTTGGCAATATCGAGTATCTTGCCGCCGCCAATACCCACCACCATGTCGCAATACTCGGCCCGGGCTTCCTTAGCCATTTCGACAACGGCGTCTTCCGTACACGGACCGTCATAAATCTTAAAGAACGGCTCACTTAGATCTTCGTCCAGAAATCCATCGACGATCTGCTTGCACAGCCGATCCTCGGTGCCCTGGTCAAACAAGACATAAGCAGCGCAGCCCAACCATGACAAATACCTGCCCTGACGCGAAAGTTCGCCCGGCCCCTGAACATACCGGCCGGGACCGCCATAAACCATGGGAAGCGCCATACGAGAATCCGCCCTTCATCAAACAACGATTGGTACAAAGTAACCTTCCCCCTGCACCAACTTGTGCATTGGAGGCAGGCCACTTTGCACCATAGTAAAAAGGGGCAAAGCCATCTGCTTGCTTTGCCCCTTCCTTAGCTTGATTTACTCATCCATGAGATAGTAGTGGCCCAGCGCGTCGGCACCCAGGATGGCGTTTGCGACCATCTCGGGCGTCACCTCAAACGGCATGTTGCACATGGTGTCATCGGGTGCGCAGGCGGCCTCGGCAACAATCATGGCCTGCTCGCGCGTAAGCTCGGCAACGCCAAGTTCCTTCATCGTGACCGGCAGGCCCAGCTCAATGCAGAAGCCCAAGACTTCCTCGAGCTTCTCGGTCGGGGCATCCTCGAGTACCAGCTGGACGATGGTGCCGAAGGCGACCTTCTCGCCGTGATACATGCCGTGGCACTCGGGCAGCATCGTCAGGCCATTGTGGATAGCATGAGCAGCAGCAAGGCCCGAGCTCTCAAAGCCAATGCCCGAAAGCAGCGTATTGGCCTCAATGATGTGCTCGACGGCAGGCGTGAGCGCACCCTTCTCCAGCGCGACCTTGGCCTTGACGCCATCGGCCATAAGCGTCTCGTAGCAGAGCTTGGCGAGCGCCAGGCCGGCCATGCCGCCCTTGCCGCCGGCGCAAGTGCCGCCGTCGGCATCATGCGTCGCCTGGGCCTCAAAGTAGGTTGCGAGCGCATCGCCCATGCCGGAAACCGTCAGGCGCACCGGGCTCGCCGCGATAACTGTCGTATCCATCAGGACAATATTGGGGTTTGCCTTAAGGAAGAGATACTTGTCGAACTGGCCGTCGTCGGTGTAGAGCACCGAAAGTGCCGAGCACGGAGCATCGGTCGAAGCAATGGTGGGGCAAATGATGACCGGGGACTCCAGGTAGTAGGCAACGGCCTTCGCGGTGTCGAGGATCTTGCCGCCACCGACGCCGACGATGATGTCGCAACCGTTGTCGCGAGCGAGCGCAACCAGACGATCGACCTCGCCCTTGGAGCACTCGCCGTTAAAGTCCTCAAACAGCAGCTCGGCCTTGGCCTCGGCAAAACTGCCCTCGATCTTGGCACCGACGCGCTTCTTGCCCGAAGGCGTCACGATGACGAGGGCCTTAGCGCCGAGCGGCTCGACATAGGAGCCGAGCTTGGCCAGCTCGTCCGGACCCTGGATGTACTTGCTGGGGCTATTGAAAATTGCAGCCATAACTATCCCATTCTCTAAAAGAAAAAAGAAAGGGGCTCCGTACGGATACGTGCGGAGCCCCTCGTTACGATAACAAGAGTCGATTAGAAATCGATGTCGGTGTCGTAGTAGCAGGCCTTGAGGATCTTCTCGAAGTCGGCAGCCTTGGTCTCACGCGGGTTCTCCGGCGTGCAGGCGTCGGTCTCGGCGTTCGCGGCGATCTCGGGCAGCTTGGCGAGGAACTCCTCCTCGGAAACCATCTGCGGGTTCTCGGCGTCGACCTTCACGCCACCATTCGCGTAATCCTTGATGGACTGCGGAATGTTGAGCTGGTCGTTGAGGTCGCGAATCTTCTGGACGAGCGCGGCGATGAGCTCCTCGTTGGTCTCGCCGGGAAGGTGCAGGATCTCCTTGGCCACGTAAGCATAACGCTCGGCAGCACGGGGATCCTTGGAGTTCCACTGGATGACCTTGCCCAGGTACATGGCGTTAGCAGCACCGTGGATGATGTGGCCGTTCTCGAAGGCAGCACCGGTCTTGTGAGCCATGGAGTGAACGATGCCGAGCAGGCCCGAGGAGAAGGCGATACCGGCGATGCACTGAGCCTCGTGCATGTGCTGACGGGCCTCATGGTCGCCAGCATAGGACTTGGGCAGCCACTCGACGATCTCGCGGATGCCGTGCAGAGCGTTGGCGTCGGTGAACATGGAAGCGCAGGTGGAAACGTAGGCCTCCATGCAGTGGGTCAGAGCGTCCATGCCGGTGTGAGCGCACAGCTTGGCGGGCATGGTGTAGGTGAGCTCGGGGTCGACGATGGCGACATCAGGGGTGATGTTGAAGTCGGCCAGCGGGTACTTGATGCCCTTGGCATAGTCGGTAATGACGGAGAAGGCAGTGACCTCGGTAGCGGTACCGGAGGTGGAGGAGATGGCGCAGAAGTGAGCCTTCTGACGCAGCTCGGGGAAGCTGAACGGCTGGATGATGTTATCGAAGGACTCCTCGGGATACTCGTAGAAGACCCACATGGCCTTAGCGGCATCGATGGGCGAGCCGCCGCCGATGGCGACAATCCAGTCGGGCTCGAACTCGCGCATGGCCTCGGCGCCCTTCATGACCGTCTCGATGGACGGATCGGACTCGACGCCCTCGAACAGCTTGACCTCCATGCCGGCCTCTTTGAGGTCGGCCTCAACGTCCTGCAGGAACCCGCCGCGGCGCATAGAGCTGCCGCCAGAAACGATGATGGCCTTCTTGCCCTTGAGGTTCTTCACCTCGTGGCGAGCGCCCTCACCAAAGTACAGATCACGAGGATTGGTAAAACGTTCCATACTGTGCCTCCTAAACAAGCCCCTCTTAGACTTGCGTATATAACGGAGCACCCAATTGGCTCCGTTAGGACCGTTTTGCGCGTTGCCGGCGATGACAATGCGCGATGTCTAAACGTCTCAACGCTCAGACAAACATTATTCTACCGTTCTAGTTGGTCAGTTATTCACCTAAAGCCGACAATGATGAAACGTTTTTTCTATCCCTGAAGACCCTTGTGGGGCATTCATACTCCCAAGCTGGGCAAACGTTTTATCAAGGTTGACCACATATCCCGGGCAGGACGGTGCCCCTCCAAAATGCGCCCCGTTCGCCGCCAAAAATCGACCGTTTGCGGCACCGTGATACCACTCAGTCGTCCAAGGTGCCGACATTTGTGCGACATCCGTCTTCGTGGTGCAAAGGTGCATGTCCAAGTGCGGCACCCCCGGTGTGCCACATGCGGGTAAACTAGAACCTTATATAGAGACATTTGAACCCTAACCGCAGCAAAGGAAGCCCCATGGCATTCGATCCCATTCAAGAGGATTGCCATCGCCTCGTTCTTGAGGCCTTGCGCCGCGACAATATTCCGCTCACCGACGGTGCCGCCGTAGAGCGTCTGATGGAACAATTCACCCGCAACCCCGCGCCGCTCATCGTGCACGACCGCGACCGCGCCGGGCACCTCATTGCCAAGGTGGTCGAGGCTGTCGACTACCGCATTCCCTTTATCCCTGACGATACCCAGGCAGAGCAAGAAGAGGCCGCTGCCGAGAACATGCTTCGCGAGGCAGCCGCACTCGACCCCACCAACTGGGATGCCCAGCGCATGCTGACCGCCCTCACCGCCAACTCCAACGAGGAGTACGTACAGTACTTGGTATCCAAGCGCGATGAAGTCGAGCACGACCTGGCACTCAAGATCGCCTCGGCGCAGGACCCCTACGAGCGTGAGGCCGCAGGCGACCTTATGCGCCGCCCCTACCTGCGCTGGCTTGCCGCCTTGGCATCGCGCGCGCTCATTAGCGGACGCTACCGCATATCGCTCGAAGCCGCGAATCGCAGCTTGGACTTTGCGCCCAACGACCCCGCTGGTGTCCGCCACACCGCGATGTTCGCTATGGCAAAGCTCGAATACCCCGCCGAGGAGCTCAAGCGATTTCGCTCTGCCCACTCCGTCCCCTATCTCGCCAACACGCCGCTGCGCCGTCGTCCCAAGGACGCGGAGCGCGACTTGGACCCATGGACGCTCATCGCGCTGATGAGCGCTGCCTGGCGCGAGCTGGACTACGAGGACGCCGAGCACTATTTGCGCATCCTCGTTCGCTCGTGCCCGCACGCGGCCGAGGCGCTCTACTTCCAAACCGAGTTTCCCGATGGCGTCTATGCCCGCGTCAACGTGGGTGCGGGCTCGACCGACGAGCTTGTCCTTGCGCTGTCCGAGGCGACGCCGGTGCTGCAGGAGGGTCTGGGCGCCCCCGACAACGCCAGCTTTGCCGCCTGGGTCGCCACCAACGACATCGTGCGCTCCCAAATCGACGAGCGCATCCTGCGCGCAGCCGAGCAGGGTTTGCCGTTTAAGGGAGGAGACCTCTAATGGATCCGAGCGTCTACATCCCCGCCTACCTGGAGCGCACCTATCTGGCGTCGCACCCCGAGCTCACCGATGCAGCACGCGAGCTTGTCCATAACGACATTAGCGCGAATCCCCAAAAGTATGCGCAGTCCGAGCATGCCCAGGCGCTGCTGTCCTACGCCGGTGTTCATCGCCACCTGCTCGACGAGCTCCATCGCATCGAGGACATGGGCAGTGACGAGGAGTTTGAGCAGACGCGCAATCGCCTGTTCGACGACATGCGCGATGAGCTGCTCAAGATCGTCCGCGTCGATGCGTATGTCCTCGACGCGCAGCTGCTCGCCATCATCCTGGCCGACACACCCGTCGACGCCTGCCTGGGCGACCTGATGAAGCTCGAGGCGACCACGACCGATTACCTGCAGCAAAGCGTGCCCGGGTTCGACATGGAAGCCCCGCACTACTGGGCCAATAATGTTTTGGCCGACGGTGTCACCGCAACAGACCTTACCGTGAGCGAGCCGGCTCTTATCGGGTGGCTTCACACACTCGAGGCCATCTCGCAGCTGTGCATGGCGAGCGCCCGCTACCGTGCTGCCGCCAACTACGCCCGCCGCGTCCTTAAGGCGGAAGGCTACCCCACCCGAGCCGCAGGCACCGTGTTGCTCGCCCTCGCTCGTCTGGAAGACCAGGACGGCTTTTTTGCCCTGGCCCACCAGCTCGAGGAAGAGATCGGGGCTGACGCGCTCGAGAACTCTCCTTGGTATCTACTCGCCCGCACGATTCTGCTGTTCAAAACAAACAAGATGCGCCCGGCGACACGCGCGCTGCGTGAGTTTGCCAACCGTTGCGAGGGCGGTGCATTCTTCTTACTGAACCCCATGTACCAGACACCGTACCTTCCCTGCCGGCCCGAGCCACGCGATCCCTGGGACCTTTCGCACCAAGCCGTTTGGGAAGCGGACGGTATTATCTCGGACACCCCCGACTTTGCCCCCTGGGCCAACGCCTGCGAAGATGTATCGCAGCTTGCCCAGGAATTTGCGCGCCGCTACGGATTTTAACGGCGCAAACGCCACGACCATGTCATTCACGTTAGGAACGGCTTCATGAATCTCCGCTCATCTCTTGCCTGCACCTCGAGCGATATCGCCCGCTGGGGGCTGCGCTCCGTCCTTAAGCGCCAGGGCGGCGTACTCCCCGGCCGCATCGCCATGAAGATCGACCCCGAGCTGCTGAGCGACCTCGCCGGCCTTGTCGACCGCAGCGTGGTGATTACGGGTACTAATGGCAAGACCACCACTTCCAACCTCATCGCCGACGCCGTTGCTGCCAGCGGTGCTGCCGTGGTGTGCAACCGTGCCGGCAACAATATGGAGCCTGGTGTGGTGGGTGCTCTGCTCGAGGCCCGCGGCGGCCTTAAACACACCAGCAGCGGCAAGCGCGTGGGCGTTTTTGAGTGCGACGAGCTCTACACCGTGCGCGTCCTGCCCAAGCTCAAGCCGACGTACTTTGTGCTGCTCAACCTGTTCCGCGACCAGCTGGATCGCTATGGCGAAATCGATCACACCCAG
>URZB01000070.1 GCA_900552295.1 uncultured Collinsella sp. | reverse complement strand
TATAAGAGACAGCTTTATGGGTTTTGCGCCCGTGTCCGCACAGTTTGGCGAACGTGCCGGCATCATCTTGATTGCGGCCGGTACGACCCTCGGTGTCTTTGTTCAGATGGCATGTCAGATTCCCGCGCTTGGCAAGCACGGCGTGCATCCCCATATCCATATCGACTTTAAGGACCCCGCGCTGCGCCAGACGATTGCGCTCGGTATCCCGACGCTGCTCGCCACGGTGTGCATGTTTGTCTCGACTTCTATCACCAACGCTGCCGCGCTGGTGGTCCAGCCCGAGACGGGTCCTTCCGTCATCGCCTATGCGCGCCTGTGGTACACGCTGCCCTACGCGCTGATTGCCGCCTCGCTTTCGACGGCGCTCTATACCGAGCTCTCTCATGACGCACAGGAGAAGGATTACGACAGCGTTCGCACGGGCATTTCGCGTGGCGTCGCCCAGATGCTGTTCTTCCTGATTCCGTTCGCACTGTACCTGATTGTCTTCGCACGTCCGCTCAATATGATCTACTGTGCTGGCAAGTTCGATGAATCCGGCGTGGCGCTGGTATCCGAGTACCTTGTCTACCTGGCGCTCTCGCTGCCGCTCTACGGCGTGGTCGTGTTGATGCAGAAGAGCTTCTCTGCCTTGCTCGACATGAAGCCCTATAGCCGCTATTGCCTGTATTCTGCCATCGGCCAGGCCGGCTCGGTTCTGCTGTTTGGCGTTGTGCTGGGCTTCGGTATGCCGGCAATCGCGCTTTCGTATGTTGTCGACTACGTGATCTTGGTCGGCTGTTCGCTGTGGTGGCTGCGTCGTCGCCTGCGTGGCCTTCAGGTCAAATCTATCCTGCATGGCGGTTTCTTTGGCCTTTTGCTCGGTGGCCTAGGTGCTGCCGCAGGCGCCGGCGTCATGTGGGTGCTTGAACACTTTGTCGGGGCACTTGGCGGCTCGATTCTGATTACTCTTGGCTACGTTTGCGTTGCGGGTGTCGTCTCGCTTGCTGTTACCTTTGGCCTTGCCGTCGTCCTTAAGATGCCTGAGGTCTCGGCGCTGCTTCGTCGCAAGTAGGTGCGTGTGGCCGGTCACGACAACATTCCAACGCTTGCCGAGCAGGTTTCGCGCGTTCCCACACAGCCCGGATGCTACCTTTGGAAGGATGCCAAGGGCGATGTCATCTACGTGGGCAAGGCAAAAAACTTGCGTTCCCGTATGCGCCAGTACGTGACACTGCAGGATGAGCGTCAAAAGATCCCGCTGATGATGCAGCTGGTGGCGAGCTTTGACTATATCGTGGTGGAGACCGAGCACGAGGCGTTGGTGCTCGAGCGCAATTTGATTGGTCAGTACCATCCGTACTTTAACGTCGACCTCAAGGATGACAAGAGCTACCCCTTTATCGCCATTACAAAGGGCGACCTGTATCCCGCTATCAAATATACGCGCGAGCGTCATAAGCCGGGAACGCGTTATTTTGGTCCCTATACCGATAGCCGTGCGGCACGTGAGACGATAGATACGCTGCGCAAGGTTATCCCCATCTGCTCCGCATCCTGTGCGGAGTGGCGTCGTTGTCGTCGTATCGTCGAGTCCCACAGGGGCGAGGAAGACATCGTCAATATGATTTGCGCGCAAAACGGGCGTCCCTGCTTTGACTACCATGTCGGGCGCGGCCCGGGTGCGTGTGTCGGCGCGATTTCTCCTACGGACTATGCCAAGAACGTCAAACGTGTCGAACGTTTTTTGTCGGGCCATCGCAAGGATGTCGTCGATGAGCTGACCTCCGAGATGACGGATGCCGCCGAGGCGCTCGACTTTGAGCGCGCGGCACGCGTCAAACGTCGTTTGGAGGTCATCAGGGGTCTGGACGACCGTCAGCAAGTCGTTTTTCCCTCCAGTGTCGATATCGATGTCATCGGTTTCTATCGCGAGGAGACCATCTCCGCCGCTTGCGTCTTTGTCGTGCGTGAGGGTCGAACGGTTCGAACCTGCGAGTTTATTCTCGATAAGGGTTTGGATGTCGACGAAGAGGAGCTTCAATCGGGCTTTCTTAAGCGCTATTACGACGAGACGGCTGATATTCCAGCTGAGATAAACCTCTCTGTCGAGCTTGAGGATGCGGAGGCGCTGGGGGAGTGGCTTGCAGGCAAGCGCGAGCGTTCCTGCCATCTCCATAGGCCGCAGCGTGGCGAAAAGCACCGTTTGCTCGATATGGCATCCAAAAATGCGCGCCATGCCCTCATGCGCTACATGATGCGAACGGGGTACGCTGACGACCGCACCAATCAAGCGCTCCTGGAGCTCGAAAGCGCGCTGGCGCTGCCGGCGCCGCCGATGCGTATCGAGTGCTTCGATATCTCGACGCTGCATGGAACCTTTACCGTCGCCTCGATGGTGGTGTTTACCAACGGACGCGCCGACAAGAGCCAGTACCGTCGTTTTAAAATTCAGGCCGAATTGGACGAGGCAAACGACTTCGTGTCGATGTCCGAGGTTTTGGGACGACGCTATGCTCCCGAGCGCATGGCCGACGAGCGTTTTGGCTCGCGCCCCGATTTGCTCGTTGTCGATGGCGGTAAGCCGCAATTGACCGCTGCGATCAAGCAACTTGAGGCTCTTGGGCTCGATATACCAGTTTGTGGCTTGGCAAAGGCCGATGAGGAAGTATTTGTGCCTTGGGACGAGACTCCCGTCGTGCTGCCGACCGGGTCTGCTTCGCTCTATCTAATTAAACAGGTGCGCGATGAATCGCACCGTTTTGCAATCACATTCCATCGTGAGTTGCGCGATAAAGCCATGACAGTTTCGGTACTCGATGACGTTCCAGGCGTGGGACCCACCAGAAAACGTGCCCTTATGCGCCATTTTGGTTCGATGAAGCGTTTGCGCGCGGCGAGCGAGCAAGAGATCGCGGAAGTTCGCGGCATACCTGCCGATGTTGCCAAGGCGGTCCACGAGGCGCTCGTTGCGTGGAATGCCGAGCGCGCCGAGGCGGCGGCTGGCCATTCCGATAGCTAAACACGAGCCTAAACTACTGATATACATGATTGCGTGATTTTCAACCATTTATTTCGCCATGATTGCATGCTGGTTTCGGGTTTTATTAACGCTAAAACGTTTGACTAGTCATGGTGAACAACCCTGCTATCCTGCGGGTTGACGAAGACTGATATCTCACCTCGTCGATACATACTGTCTGGCGAATCATTTGTCAATGAATTCGGTGAACGGTAGTAAATACCGTTCAAGCGTATGTATGTATCGGTCGCCGAGCGCGGCACCTCAGTTGGGTTCGTCGGTAGGTAAGGTATATATCGTCCACAAGTTGCGCGGGGGCAAGTCTAGGTGCTCCCGAGTAAGATTCTCTATTGATAGGAGAAGACATGGCCATCATCAACAAGGGTATGTCCAGGCGTTCGTTCCTCGGCCTCACCGGCAGCGTCGCTGCTGTCGCCGGCCTTGGTCTCACTGGCTGCGGTGGCAGCTCTAGCGACGAGGGTTCCGCTTCCGGCTCCACCGATTCCGCCAACCGTGGCGGCGGCGTGATCACCGCTGGTTCCGCTTACGCTCCGTCCAGCTTCGATCCCGCCAGCACCGGCTCCGCTGTGGGCCTGGGTGCTAACTGGCACGTCGTCGAGGGCCTCTACGGCATCGATTACCACGACTACAGCACCTTCAACGAGCTCGCCACCGACGATCCCAAGTCTGTGGACGACACCACTTTCGAGGTCACCATCCGCAAGGGCGCCAAGTTCTCCGATGGCACCGAGGTCACCGCTGACGATGTCGTTGCCTCCTACACCGCTTGCGCCGCTTCCGCTACCTATGCTCCGTTCTTCCAGCCCTTCGAGTCCATCGAGGCCAAGGACGCCAGCACCGTGACGGTCAAGACCAAGGTCCCCAACTTCTCCCTGCTCAAGGATCGTCTGGCCATCGTCCGCGTTACCCCGGCCACCCAGACCGAGGAGGATCGCGCCAAGCAGCCGATCGGCTCCGGCCCCTGGATGTACGACTCTATCTCCGATACCGAGATCACCCTGGTTCCCAACCCCGAGTACAACGGTGAGTATGCTGCCGAGGATAAGAAGATCCAGTACAGCATCCTGACCGACCCCACTGCTCGCGTTACCGCTCAGCAGGAGGGCTCCACGCTCGTTATGGAGCTCGTTACCGCCGACGCCGTCGACCAGCTCGAGAGCGCCGGCTGCAAGATCGATAACGTTCAGGGTTTCGGCACCCGCTTCATCATGTTCAACGTAGCCAAGGAGCCTTGGAACAACGTCAAGGTCCGTCAGGCTGTCATGTATGCGCTCGACACCGAGAAGATGGTCAGCAACACCTTCGCCGGCCTTGCCACCGCTGCCAGCTGCTACCTGCCCAAGAGCTTCACCAACTATCATGAGGC
This sequence comes from uncultured Collinsella sp., assembly GCA_900552295.1. Taxonomy (GTDB): domain Bacteria; phylum Actinomycetota; class Coriobacteriia; order Coriobacteriales; family Coriobacteriaceae; genus Collinsella. Next base: position 3,175 of record URZB01000070.1, on the reverse strand, counting down.
TTCCACGGTGTACAAGACCGACGCCAAGAAGGCTAAGAAGCTCATCGAGGAGTCTGGCATCACCCCGGGTGCCATCACCCTGCGCACCACCGACAACGAGCAGATTAAGGGCATGGCCGCCCAGGTCAAGAACGACCTCGACGCTCTCGGCTTCGATGTGACCATCCAGACCGATACCTCGCCGGCCACTTACGCTGCCATCGACGGCGGCGAGGCCTACGATATCCTCCTTGCCCCTGGCGATCCTTCCTGCTTCGGCGCCGACCCCGACCTGCTGCTCAACTGGTGGTACGGCGACAACGTCTGGATGCAGACCCGTTGCCCGTGGAAGGAGTCCGCTGAGTGGCAGAAGCTCCACGGTCTCATGGACGAGGCTCTTGCCGCCGAGGGCGACGAGCAGCAGAAGAAGTGGAACGAGTGTTTCGACATCATTGCCGACAACGCCGTTCTGTACCCCGTTGTCCACGTCAAGACCGTCTCCGCTTCTTGGGACGATCCGTCCACTGCGCCCAATGGCGAGGCCCTCGATGGTTTCAAGGGCATCGGCACGACGAGCATGTCCTTCAGGGGCGTTGCGACCGTCAAGGCGTAAGACTCGCTTGAGTCTATATGCAGGATGTCGGTCGTTGGGACCGTATCCTCATAGTTGAAACAAAGACCCGGGCGGCAACGATGTCGCTCGGGTCTTGTAATGAGTATCCGTACTCATATACCAGTTGGTCCTACCGACAAAAGAAAGGGGAGAGAACGTGAACAACTTGCTACGTTTGATTGGAAGGCGTCTTGTGGCGCTGCCGATCATGGCATTGGGCGTCACCGTCCTGGTGTTCTTCCTTATGTCGTTCTCCAAGACCGACCCCGCCTACACGGCGTTGGGTGACGGTGCCTCGCCCGAGGCGGTTGCCGAGTACCATGAGAAGTATGGTCTGGACGACCCCTGGCCCGTGCGCTACGTGCGCTATATGGGCGATTTGATCCATGGCGACATGGGCACCTATGGTGCTGCTCGCAACTCCGTTGCCAAGCGCATCTCCACGGCCCTGCCCGTCACGATGCAGCTGACCTTCATCGGTCTTGCCATCGGTGCGGTCGTTTCGTTTTTGCTCGGCGTCATCGCGGCACTGTATCGCGACAAATGGCCGGACCAAGTAATCCGTGTCTTTTCCATCGCCGGCTTGGCAACCCCGTCGTTCTGGCTTGCCGTTCTGTTGATCCTGCTGTTCTCTTCCTACCTTAAGGTGCTCCCGGCATCGGGCGCTCTGCCTCACTTCACCACGAATCCGGTTGGCTATCTGGGGCGTATGATCATGCCCGCTATCGCCTTGGCATTTCCGCTGACGGGCCAGATGACTCGTATCGTGCGTACCGCCATGGTCGAGGAGCTCGACAAGGATTATGTCCGTATGGCTCGCGGCGCCGGCGTTCCCGAGAAGGTCGTCGTCGGCATCAACGTTCTTCGCAATGCGCTGATCACCCCGGTCACCACCCTCGGTCTTAAGATCGGTTACCTCATGGGCGGCGCCGTCGTCATCGAGGTTATCTTCAACCTCCCCGGCATGGGCACCGCGATTCTGCAGGGCGTTCAGGGCAACGAGGCGAACCTGGTTCAGGGCGTCGTCATCGTCGTTGCTCTTGCCTTCATCATCATCAACATCGTGGTTGACATGCTCTACCTGCTCATCAACCCGCGCATCAGGACGGTGTAGATTATGGTAAAGATTCGAGAGAAGCAAACCGAGCAGCTCGAGAAGGCTGCCTCCAAGGGGCTCAAGCTCGGTGGCTGGAAGAAGATGACGCTGTCTTCTAAGATTGCCGCCGTCGTGCTGGTGCTGGTCGCCCTGACTGCGATTCTGGCGCCCCTTCTTGCCCCCTATAGCCCGGTCGAGATCTTTACGGCTCGCCAGGCTCCCGGCAACGGATTTATCTTCGGTACCGACGATAAGGGTCGCGACATTCTGTCGCGTATGCTCTACGGTGGTCGTTACTCGCTGATTATCGGCTTTGGCGCCACCGCCATGGCTCTGGTCTGCGGCTCGGTCGTGGGCGCCCTTGCAGCGGTTTCGCGCAAGGCCGTCTCCGAGACGATCATGCGTATCTTGGACATCATCATGTCCATCCCGGGCATCGCCCTCGCGGCCGTCTTCGTCTCCATCCTGGGCAACTCCGTGCCGTCGATCATCTTCGCCATCGGCTTTATGTACACTCCGCAGATTGCCCGTATCGTACGCGCCAATATCGTGTCCGAGTACGGCGAGGACTATGTCCGCGCGGTCATCGTTTCCGGCGCCAAGGCTCCGTGGATTTTGATTAAGCATGTTCTGCGTAACTGCATCGCCCCGATCATGGTCTTCACCGTTACCCTGGTCGCCGACGCCATCATCTTCGAGGCCTCGCTGACCTTCATCGGCGCTGGTATCCAGGAGCCCACCGCTACCTGGGGCAACATCCTCGCCGACGCCCGCGGCGGCGTGCTCGCCGGCCGTTGGTGGCAGGCGCTGTTCCCGGGCCTAGCCATCATGATCACCTGCCTGGCGCTCAACATCCTCTCCGAGGGCATTACCGACGCCATGGCCGCTGCTCCCTCCGCTGCCCTGGATCCTACCGATTCCTCCAAGCGTCGCGAGGCCGACCTGCTGGTCTCCGACCCCGTTCGCGCCTACAAGGAGCAGGCCCAGTCCCTCTCCGCTCGCCTTGGCGCCCTGCGCGATGTCGAGCTCAAGCGTGACGATCGCCACGTGCCCGACGAGTCCGTTGAGCCGATTCTCTCGGTCCGTGATTTCTGCATCCAGTTTGAGCATCACGGTGATATCAACGTCGTCGACCATGTCAACTTTGACGTTCGTCCTGGTCAGACCATGGGCCTGGTGGGCGAGTCCGGTTGCGGTAAGTCCATCACCACGCTGGCCATCATGGGCCTGACCGACGATGACGAGCATCTTTCCGGCGAGGTTCTCTGGGAGGGTCGCGACCTGCTCAAGATGAGCAAGAAGGAGTGGTTCGGCCTGCGCGGTACCGATATCGCTATGGTCTATCAGGACGCCCTGTCCTCGCTTAATCCCTCCATGCTCATCTCTGCCCAGATGAAGCAGCTCACCAAGCGCGGCGGAACCCGCAGCGCCGAGGAGCTCCTGGAGCTCGTCGGCCTCGATCCCAAGCGCACGCTCGAGAGCTATCC
>URZB01000069.1 GCA_900552295.1 uncultured Collinsella sp. | reverse complement strand
TAAGAGACAGGGCTTTATCGGCGTGCCGCAGATGAACTTCTTCGATGCCCAGCTGGTGCGCTCGGGCAACGGCTTTACCGTCAAGACCGAGGATATGAACGTGGCGCTCGCCCCCGAGACTTGCGCTCAGCTTGCCCTCAACTGGGACGGCGGCGACGTGAAGGAGATTACGGCCGGCGTGCGTCCCGAGCAGATCCTGCTTGCCGACAAGGGCGAGGAGGGCGCGCTCCAGGGTACCGTCGAGGTGACCGAGCTCATGGGCTCGACCGAGCATGTCCACGTGACCGCTCCCGACGGCCAGTTTGTCCTGATTATCCCCGTCGTCGACCTCGAGGCCAAGGGCGCGCTCAAGGCTGGCGACACCATCTGGTTCAAGTTCGAGAAGAACGCGACCCACCTCTTCGATAAGGTCTCTGGCAAGAACCTTATCTAGGCCCGGTGCATCCAGGCCCTCCCTTTGGGCGGCTGCGGTATTGCCATCCTTTTGCCGCGGTCACATATAAGGCTCCCCTCCCGTCCACTGGGCGAGAGGGGAGCCTTTCTTTGTGTTGGGGTTGTCTGGCCGGTCGCTTGTCTCGATCTGTAACGGGTAGGGCCGATTTCGGACGTTAGATGTTACAGATTGAGATAAACCCAAGGGGAGGGGCCGGTATGTCTCAATCTGTAACAGCTGGGGCCGTTTTTACCGAGTAGCTGTTACAGATCGAGATTGTTTGGTCGAGTCGGGTCACAGGGTAGCGTGCGGGCACAAAAAGCGGAGCCGTGTTGCCACGACTCCGTTTCTCAAGAGGATGGGTAAGGGGAATGAGCTAGCTCAGGTGCCAGATCTCGTCGTTGTACTGGGAGATCGTACGGTCGGACGAGAAGGTGCCGGCGTTGGCGATATTGATGAGCGCCTTGCGCATCCAAGCGTCCTGGTCCTCGTAGTCGGCCAGCACGCGCTCCTTGGTCTGGATGTACTCCTCAATGTCGAGCAGGGCCATAAACCAGTCCTTGCTCTTAATGTCGTCGTGCAGGCGCTGCAGGCGCTCGGCGTTGCCGGTTGCCATAAAGGCCGGGTTGGTGATGAAGTCCACCAGCAGTTTAATTCCGGGCTTGCGGTAGAGCGCACCGGCGTTGTAGGCGCCGTCGGCGTAGAGCTGCTCGACCTGCTTGGATGAGGCACCAAAGGTGTAGATGTTCTCGTCGCCCACGAGCTCGGCAATCTCCACGTTGGCACCGTCAAGCGTGCACAGGGTTAAAGCACCGTTGAGCATGAACTTCATGTTGGAGGTGCCGCTCGCCTCCTTGGAGGCCAAGCTGATCTGCTCGGAGATATCGGCGGCGGGGATCACACGCTCAGCAGCGGTGACGTTGTAGTTCTCGATCATGACAACCTGCAGGTAGGGGGCCACGTCGGGGTCGTTGGCGATCCACTGCGACAGCGTCAGAATCAGATGGATGATGTCCTGGGCGATGGTGTAGGCAGGTGCCGCCTTGCCGCCGAAGATGATGGTGATGGGGTGCTCGGGTTTATTGCCGTTCTTGATGTCGAGATACTTCCAGATGATGTAGAGCGCGAGCATCTGCTGGCGCTTGTACTCGTGGATACGCTTGACCTGAACATCGATGATGGCGTTGGAGGGAATGGTCACACCCTGCTCGAGCGCCATGAACTGGCGCATGATGGTCTTGGCCTCGGCCTTGGTGGCGGCCAGGCGCTCAAGAACATCCTTGTCGTTAGCGAATTCGGCGAGCTTGCTCAGGTCGCCGGTGCTGCGCCAATCGGTGCCGATCACATCGTCGAGCAGGCTGGCGAGCGCGGGGTTGGCGCCATGGATCCAGCGGCGGAAGGTGATGCCGTTGGTCTTGTTGGAGAACTTCTCGGGATAGATCTCGTAGAACGGGTGAAGCTCGGTGTCCTCCAGAATCTTGGTGTGGAGTGCGGCGACGCCATTGATGGAGAAGCCAAAGTGAATGTCCATGTGGGCCATGTGGACGGTGTCGTGCTCGTCGATGATGGCGACGCGCGGGTCGTCGTGCTCGGCCTTGGCAACCTCGTCGAGCTTGACGATGATGTCGGCGATGGCGGGCGAGACCTTCTGCAGGCTGGCGAGCGGCCACTTCTCGAGCGCCTCGGCAAGGATCGTGTGGTTGGTGTAGGCGACCATGGAGCGCACGATGGTAACGGCCTCGTCAAACTCGATGTCGTGCTCGGTGGTGAGCAGGCGGATGAGCTCGGGAATGACCATGGTGGGGTGCGTGTCGTTGATCTGGACCACGGCGTAGTCGGCCAGATCGTGCAGGTTGCTGCCGCGCTCGACGGCCTCGTCGATCAGGAGCTGGGCGGCGTTGCTCACCATGAAGTACTCCTGGTAGATGCGAAGCAGGCGGCCCTGCTCATCGGAATCATCCGGATAGAGGAACAAGGTGAGGTTCTTGGCGATCTTCGTCTTGTCGAAGTCGATGGAGCTGCCGGGGACCAGGCCGTCGTCGACACTCGCCAGGTCGAACAGACGCAGGCGGTTCTTGGTGGGCTGACCGTAACCGGGCACATCGATGTTGACGAGCTTGGAGGTGACGGCAAAATCGCCAAACTCGACGGTGTAGGAGCGGTCGTCATCGATCAGGATGTCCTGCTCGCTAAGCCACTCGTCGGGGACGGCCTTTTGCTGGTTGTCGGCAAAGCGCTGACGGAACAGGCCGTAATGGTAATTGAGGCCCACACCGTCACCGGTAAGGCCCAGCGTGGCAATGGAATCCAGGAAGCACGCGGCCAGACGGCCCAGGCCGCCGTTGCCCAGCGACGGTTCGACCTCAAACTCCTCAATCTTGTTGAGGTCGTGGCCGGCAGCGGTGAGCTGGTCTTTAACCTCGGCATAGATGCCAAGGTCGATCAGGTTGTTGATCAGCAGTTTTCCAATCAAAAACTCAGCAGAGATGTAGTAGAGCTTTTTCTTGCCATTGTTGAGTGGGCAGGCAGCAGAGCGCTCCTGCACGAGCTTGACCAGCAGTTTGTAAATGCGGCGGTCATCGAGTTGCTCGAGTGAAGTTCCAAAGGACTGCTCGGCAAGATCCGCAAGATTGATACGGGGCATGTTTCCTCCTGTGGCGAGTTGACGACATGTCAGAAATTCAAAAGAAGCCCGCGCGAGGGGATTGGAGTGGCCTCGCGCGGGAAAAGCGGTCGCGTCCGCACGGTGGGGCGGGGTCGGGCGCGGTGGCTCCTATTGAGGAAGCTCGATTTCGGCTTCCGATGGGATGCGGAAGTAGGTCTCGGTCCAGCCGGTGAGCTTGTGCTCGAGTTCGCGGGTGATGGCGCCATCAAGCATGCGCCAAGTCCAGTTACCGCCCAGGGTGGCGGGGGTGTTAATGCGCGCCTCGTTGCCCAGATTGAGCAGGTCCTGCATGGTGTAGATGCAGGTATCGCTCACGCTGGCGGCGATGGTGCGGTTGAGCGCATCGGCCATGGACTCGCCTGCCTGCTGGTGGGTATACAGGGCCGCCTGCTCGCGCTGACGCGGGGTGGCCGTTCCCTCATACCAGCCGCGTGCCGTTTCGTTGTCATGCGTTCCGACGTAGGCGACGGTGTTGGCAATGTAGTTGTGCGGCAGGTAGTACGAGTTGGTGCCCTCAAAGGCAAACTGCAGGATCTTCATGCCAGGGAAGCCCGTGGTGTCGCGCATGTCGATGACACCAGGGGTAAGAAAGCCCAGGTCTTCGGCAATGATGGGAAGCGTGCCGAGCTTTTCCTCGAGCACCTTGAAGAGCTTGAGGCCGGGTCCCTGCGTCCACGAACCATATGACGAATCGGGAGAGGAGAACGGCACCTCCCAAAATGCCTCGAAACCGCGGAAGTGGTCCAGACGGATGATGTTGTACATGTCGAGGGCGGCTCGGATGCGGCCTTCCCACCAAGAGAAGCCGTCTGCTTCCATGGCATCCCAGTCATAGATGGGGTTGCCCCAGTACTGGCCGGTGGCCGAGAACTGGTCGGGCGGCGTTCCCGCGACGCTGACGGGATTGCCGGCGGCGTCGATCTTAAAGAGCTCGGGCGTGGCCCACATCTCGACGGAGTCGCGCGAGACGTAGATGGGCAGGTCGCCGATGATCAGGATGTCGCGCTCGTTGGCATAGGCCTTGAGGCGGCTCCACTGGCGATCGAAGAAGTACTGCGTCATCTGGTGGTAAAGCATGCGCTCGGGATGGGCGGCGCAGATCTTGTTGGATGCCTCGCCGCGGCGGCGGAGCTCCTCGGGCCACTCCCAAAAGGCCTTGAGCCCGTACTCCTCCTTTACGGTCATAAACTCGCAGTAGGGAATGAGCCAGTCCTCGTTTGCCTGGATAAAGTCGTCGAAATCGGCCGGCTTGTCGGCAGCAAAGCGCTCAGCGGCGCGGTCGAGAATCTGACGGCGGCCGCCAAAGATAGCGCCGTAGTCGACATTGCTGGGGTCGGATCCCAGATACACGCCATCGATATCGCGCTGCTCCAGATACCCTGCCTCGATAAGCTCGGCAAAGTCGATAAAGTTGGGGTTGCCCGCGCGGGCCGAGAACGACTGATAGGGCGAATCGCCATAGCTGGTCGTCGTAAGGGGCAGAATCTGCCAGTAATGTTGTTTGCACGAGGCGAGAAAATCGACGAAGTCGTAGGCATTCCAGCCAAAGCCGCCGATTCCGTATGGTCCGGGCAGAGATGAGACGGGCATGAGGACGCCGCTTGCACGCTCCATGAATGCGCTCACCAACCTTCTTGTTGTGGGGTCGGCCTGCCGATGGATGTGCAGTCCGCCCCCGATGTTCTGATTCGATATGCCTATTGTAAAACATGTTGTTTAAACATGTACAGGCAAGATAAAAAAGTTGGTCGATTTTCGGCGAATGGTTACATGCCATGAAAAGGCCCCGACCTCACAACGTGAGATCGGGGCAAGAGTGGTATGTAGGTTTTTGCTACTCGGCGTCGGCGAAGCCGTTGGGGTTGTGGCTCTGCCAGTTCCAGCTATCGCGGCACATGTCCGCGATGTTGTACTGAGCCTTCCAGCCCATCATGCGCTCGGCCTTTGAGGCATCGCACCAGTTGGCGGCGATATCGCCGGCGCGGCGCTCGCGAATCACATAGGGCAGCTCCTTGCCGCAGGCCTTGGAGAAGGCGGCGACGACCTCGAGCACCGAGGTACCGGTGCCGGTGCCCAGGTTAAAGATCTCGACGCCGGTCTTGCCGTTCATCCAGTTGAGGGCGGCAACGTGGCCCGAGGCCAGGTCGCAAACGTGGATATAGTCGCGCACGCCGGTGCCGTCGGGAGTGGGGTAGTCATTGCCAAAGACCTGAACGGCCTCGAGCTTGCCCACGGCAACCTGCGCGACATAGGGCACCAGGTTGTTGGGGATGCCCTTGGGGTCCTCGCCGATCAGGCCCGACGGATGGGCGCCGATGGGGTTGAAGTAGCGGAGCAGCACAACGTCCCACTCGGGGTCGGCGGTGTGAACGTCCATAAGGATCTGCTCGATCATCCACTTGGTCCAGCCATAGGGGTTGGTTGCGGGCTTCTTGGGGTCTTCCTCGGTGACGGGCGGGTTGTCCGGGTCGCCGTAGACGGTCGAGGAGCTCGAGAAGATGATGGACTTGCAGCCATGGTTGCGCATGACGTCGATGAGCACCAGGGTGTTTTCGATGTTGTTGTGGTAGTACTCGACGGGCTTGCTCACCGACTCGCCGACGGCCTTAAAGCCGGCGAAGTGGATGACGCGGTCGATCTGATGGGTGTCGAAGATCTTGTTCATGGCCTCGCGGTCGAGCACGTTGGCCTCGTAGAAGGTGAGGTTCTTGGCAGCCTCTTCGCCCACGATGGTCTTGACGCGGTCGACGGCGACGGCGCTGGAGTTGGAAAGGTCATCGACGATGACGACCTGGTAGCCGCCCTCGAGCAGCTGAACGACGGTGTGCGAGCCGATAAAACCGGCGCCACCGGTTACGAGGACGCAGGTGTCTTTGGGGTCGAGTGCTTTGGACATGTAGTCTCCTATCGAATCAGGAACACTTCTTGAGGGGAGTATAGCGCAGGCAGGGGCACCCAAAACGTGCAGGGCAGGAAAAGCAGATGAACATGCTAACGTACTCATGGAAATGTTTGGCGTGGGCATACCCTCGACCTTGACGTTTGCATATGAGCCGCCGACCATACGGTTTGCTGCCGTTCGTGGAAATCGTTGGGATGCGCCGGATGTACGCTAATATGTATGAGTTGAGCGACATATAAATAAACATGTAACGGAGTAGATATGTCACCAAACAGCGATTCCATCCTTTCCCAGGAGCTTTCGCGTCGCACTGCCCTCAAGGCCCTGTTCGGCGCAGCTTCTGTAGCCGTTCTTTTTGGTCTGCCCGCTCGCGCCCATGCTGCGGAGGCCACCAAGGAAACCACCGACAAGCTCAATGCGGCCCAGGCTCAGCTTGACGAGGTCCAGGCCCAGCTCGACAGCATCGCAAATGAATACGCGGCGCTGGCCAACAAGAACGCCCAGACCCTCAACGATATCGAGGGCGTACAGGGCCAGATTGACAGCACGCAGGCGCAGATTGACGAAAAGAAGGCCGAGCTCAAAAAGAAGCGCGGCGATCTTTCCGATCGCGTTTCCGCCAGCTATAAGTCGGGCGGCACCAACGTCCTGTCGCTGCTGCTCGCCTCGGGTTCGTTTGAGGAGCTCGTCGCCAATGCGCACTATGTTGAGAAGATCAACAAGAGCGACCGCGACGCCATCGAGGACATTCAGACCATCCAGGAAGAGCTCGACGCACAGAAGACCGAGCTCGAAGCGCAAAAGGCCGACCTGGAAAAACTCAAGGACCAGCAGACGGCTCAGATGCAGGATATGCAGGCCAAGCAGCAAGAAGTCCAGACCGTGCTGAACGGTCTTTCCGACGACGTCAAGGAGCTCATGGCTCAGCGCGATTCCGAGATTCTCGCTGCCGCCCAGGCCGAGGAGGCTGCCAGGAAGGCCGCCGCTGCCGCTGCCGCCGCGAACAAGAACAATTCCTACTCGGGTGGTTCGAGTTCGGGTGGTGGATCGTATGCGCCCGGAACTCCGCAGCAGAATGCCGGCTCGGGCAAGCAGCAGGCCGTCGTCAACGCGTGCTACTCCACGCCTTCGCCGGGTCAGAACTGGTGCGCGGCGTGGGTTACCAATGTCTTCCGTAACGCCGGCGTGGGCTATTTTGGCGGCAACGCGTGTGACATGTTCAACGCCTGGTGCTATAGCTCCGACCGCTCGGCGCTACAGGTGGGCATGATCGTGGCCGATTCCTCGCACAGCGGCACGGGTGCTCCGGGCCTTATCTACGGTCATGTGGGTATCTATGTTGGCGGCGGTATCGTTATGAGCAACGAGGGTGCCATTACGTCTAAGTCGCTTGATTCGTTTATTAGCTTCTATGGCACTGGCTCTGGCGTGCGTTGGGGCTGGCTTGGCGGTATCGCGCTGTCGTAGCTGCGGTTTGAAGCAAGTTGGTCCGGGACTGGGGGCGAGGCATAAGGTTGCCTGCTCTACAGTCCTGCGCAAGACGAAGGCCACATTAAGTGGCCTTCTTTGCGTGCGGAACT
>URZB01000068.1 GCA_900552295.1 uncultured Collinsella sp. | reverse complement strand
CGGTTGGTCCGACATGGGCATCTTCAACATCGAGGGTGGCTGCTACGCCAAATGCGAGGGCCTGGACGCCTTCCACGAGCCCGAGATCTTCAACGCCGTCCGTTTTGGCGCCATTTGCGAAAACGTGGTGCTCGACGAGAACCGCAAGCCCAACTACGACGACATCTCGATCACGCACAACACGCGCGTGGCCTATCCCGTGGAGCACATTCCTAACGCGTGGACTAAGGGCATGGGCACCACTCCGAGTGTCGTGCTGTTCCTGACTTGCGACGCTTTTGGCGTGCTGCCGCCCATCTCGCGCCTGACGGCCGACGCCGCCATGTACCACTTTGTGACGGGCTTTACGGCTAAGATTCCCGGCACCGAGGTCGGCGTCACCGAGCCCACGCCCACGTTCTCTTCGCTGTTCGGCGAGCCGTTTATGCCGCTCGACCCCATGGTTTACGCCAAGATGCTTGGCGAGCGCATTGCCGACGGCCGCACGCGCGTGTACCTGGTCAACACCGGCTGGATCGGCGGCGGCTACGGCGTGGGCCATCGCATCGAGCTGGCCTACACGCGCGCCCTGGTCGCGCGCGCCCTCGACGGTACCATCGAGGACAGCGAGTTTGTGCACGACGACATCTTTAACGTCGACATTCCCACGACGTGCCACGGCGTGCCCGATGGCATCCTGGTGCCGCGCCAATACTGGCAGAGCACCGCGCGCTATGACGAGGCCGCGCACAACCTGGCGGTGATGTTCGAGGAGAACTTCGAGAAGAAGTACTCGCACCTGCCCGAGTCCGTCAAAGCCGCCGGCCCGCACGTTCAAGTACACGCCGACGCCCGTCATCGCGGCCGCGGGCTGCTGGGACTTCGCCACTAGCTTCGCCGTGAGTCCATATCCACCACAAAGGGGACAGGCACCTTTGTGGTGGTTTTGCTCGCGTGGATGACTCGGGTTACAATACGCCTGACATATCGTCCCCTTCTCCGGATGGGGACAGCGCAAGCGTTCTTGTGACGGCACCGTAGGACTTTGAAGGTGGCCGTTGTGAGGGCGCTTTTTGTTTAGGCGCCCTCACTCGGGCGCGCACAATGAAGGGAGAGCGTATGAAGAGCTTTATTGCCGAGGATTCATTCTGGGAGCTGTTTCCGCAGGCAGCGGTCGGTGTTGTGGTCGTGGAGGGCATGAAGCCCACGGCTCAGATTTCTCAAGAGGACGTGGATGCGATTGCGGCGTTGCTCGACCGCGCCAATATCGATGCGGAGCGTCATCTGACCAGCGACACTATCAGCGAGAACGCACCGGTCAAGGCATGGCGCGAGGCCTATCGTCTGTTCAAGACCAAGAAAGGCGCGCGCTGCTCGATCGAGAACTTGCTCAAACGCGTGCTCAAAGGCAAGCCGGTGGGCCACATTACGCCCGCGGTGGATATCTACAACACGGTGTCGCTGACCTACGCGCTGCCCGTGGGAGGCGAGGATCTGCATGCGATCGAGGGAGACCTTCGCTTGAAGGTGACCGACGGTGGCGATGCATTCTTGCCGCTTGGCGAGGAGGCGGACGATCCGACGCTGCCCGGCGAGCTCGCCTACATCGATGATGCGGGCGCCGTGTGCCGCTGCTGGAACTGGCGCGACGGCGTTCGCACGGCGCTGTCCGACGATTCGGCCGATGCGTTCTTGGCGATTGAGTGCGTGGAGCCCGAGCGGATGGGGGATTGCCAGGCCGCGATCGATCGCCTAGCCGAGCTGCTCGAGCGCTATCTGGGAGCGACGGTTGTCGTTAAGACGCTTGTGACCCGCGACAATCCCTGTGTGGAGCTGTAGCGGCGTCTGCGGATCATGTTCGCCGGTCAAAACCACCACAAAGGTGCCTGTCCCCTTTGTGGTGGTTTTTATGTTGATGGGTTAACAAATGGGGTATTTGGGTACGGGTGTCGCCTTATGCGACTAAGATGTTTACCCGTAAGCATTATGCAAGCGAAAGGCGGTCGTCTCCCATGCAGCAGAACGACGAGACACGTTTCGAGGACTTTGTCGGACTGATCAGTGGGCTCTACAAGGAGATCCAGCGCATTAAGACATCCGAGGGCGCAAGGCTGGGCCTCAAGGGCTCCGACGTGATGTGCCTGTACTATCTTGAGCGCAGCAAGGACGGCCTGACTGGCGCTGACCTGGCTCGCATGGCAGGCGTGACCCGCGCCGCCGTCTCGCGTACGCTCGCGCATCTGGAGGAGGGCGGCTACGTCGAGGTCGATGATTCGGGCGATGCCGCCGTTAAGTATCGTGCTCCGGTGCGCCTGACCGCTCTGGGCGGCGAGAGCATGAGCGAGGCGGACCGCATCATTCGCGAGGTGCTCGATACCACCGGTAAGGCTATGGGTGTGGAGCAGCGCGAGCAGATGTATGCGTCGCTGCGTACGATTCTCAACACCCTGCGCGAGCTGTAGGGCCGCCAAGGCTTTTGCTTCCAATTAACAACTGCATAGTCCTGTTTGAGCGCGTATACCGTGCCGGGGCCTTGCTGTCAAAATTCCCTGCGCGGGACCTGCGCAAGAAAGGATTCGCTATGTCCGTCCGCATTATTACCGATTCCGCAAGCGATATGTCGCCGGCCGAGCACCCGGCACTGGCCGTTTTGCCGCTGTCCGTCACCTTTGGCACCGATGTGTACATGGATGGCATCGACATCGATCACCAGCGCTTTTACGAGATGCTCGTGGAGCGCGATGAGCTGCCCAAGACCGGCCAGGTCAACCCGTACGCGTTTTCGCAGGCCATCTCCGAGGTTCGTGAAGCCGGCGATGAGGCTGTGATTATTACCGTGGGCGCTAAGCTATCAGGCACCAATCAGAGTGCCCGTACCGCACTTGCCGAGGCGCCAGGTGGCGACGTGTTCGTGGTAGACAGCAACAACGTCACCCTGGGCGAGCGCGTCCTGGTCGAATATGCGCTGCGCTTGGTGGACGAGGGCCGCAGTGCATCTCAGATCGCGGCGGCTGTCGAGGCCGTGCGCGACCGTGTGGTGGTTATCGGCCTGCTCGAGACGCTGGAGTATCTGGTGCGCGGCGGTCGTCTGTCTGCTGCGGCCGGCGCCGTGGGCACGCTGCTCAACGTAAAGCCCGTGGTGGCTGTCGAGGACGGTCTGATCGTGCAGCTGGGTAAGGCGCGCGGTTCCAAGAACGGCCGCAACCTGCTGAACCAAAAGGTCGAAAAGGCGGGCGGCATCGACTTTTCCATGCCGCTGGCGCTCGGCTATACGGGTCTTTCGGATGCGGTGCTCAAGAAGTATATCGAGGACAGCGCTGCGCTGTGGGCTGGTCACACCGAGGGCGAACTGCCCGTTCACACCATTGGCGCCACCATCGGTACCCACGTAGGCCCCGGCGCCGTAGCCGTAGCCTTCTTCCATCCCGCCAACTAACCGATCTGCCATAAACCACCACAAAGGGGACAGGCACCTTTGTGGTGGTTTATGCTTTTCCGGGTGGAAGGGAGCGAGCAATGGCGTCTGAGGGCTTTTTTGAACGGGTGTACGAGGTGGTCGAGCAGATTCCCGAGGGGATGGTCGCCACCTACGGTCAGGTGGCGCTGCTCGCCGGTCGTCCGCGGAGTGCGCGGTACGTGGGCTACGCGCTGCACAGCAATCCGCGCCCCGGCGAGATTCCCTGTCACCGCGTGGTGTTTGCCGACGGCCGTATCTGTGAGGGCTTTGCCTTTGGCGGGCCCGATGCTCAACGTGAGCTTCTGCTGGGGGAGGGTGTGGCGTTTAAGGACGACATGCACGTCGACTTGGCCGCCTGTCGCTGGCCTGCCGGACTCTAGCGGCTCTGCCGTGGTCAAAACCACCACAAAGGTGCCTGTCCCCTTTGTGGTGGTTTTCCGTTGCAGGTTTACCGGAGCTAACTTATGGAGAAGGTATGGCGGCGCATATTGACGCTAGAAAGTAAACCACGGTGAACTATATTGGTTTCAGCAACGGAGCAGGCAATAGGCGATGAAAAAGCCTGCCCTGTTGAGTTTGATTCGCATTCCTCCCCTCTGTGCGATTCAACGGTGTACTTCGGGAACAGGCCCGCTGGCAACTAACTGCCAGCGGGCCTGTTCCTGTTTGTCGGGGAGTGCGATGGACGGAGCCGAAGCGGTCCGGCTCCAAAAAAGGCGGACGCCGTAGCGCCCGCCCTATAGCAATCGAAAGCTCAAGCCAGCAGATCGGTCTAGTACACCATGCCCATGGCGTCCTGAACCTCGGCCAGGGTCTGCTCGGCGATCTCGTTGGCGCGACGGTTGCCCTCATGCAGGACGTCCTTCACATAGTCCAGATCGTTCTCGTAGCGCTGGCGACGCTCGCGGATCGGTGCGAAGTACTCGTTGACGGCCTCGGTCACGTACTTCTTGAGCTGGCCGGAGCCTCCCATGCCAATCTCCTCGGCAATTTCGACCTCGGAACGGCCGGTGCAGATGGCGGCCGTCGAAAGCAGGCCAGACACGCCGGGGCGGTTCTCGGGGTCGAACGTGATCATGCGCTCGGAGTCGGTCTGGCTCTTCTTGATGCGCTTGGCCGTCTCCTCGGCGGTCATCGAAATATTGATGGCGTTGCCGTAGCTCTTGCTCATCTTGCGACCGTCCAGGCCCGGCAGCAGCGGGGTCTCGGACAGCAGCGCGTCGACCTCGGGGAACACCTTGCCGTAGCGGTTGTTAAAGCGGCGAGCGATGGTGCGGGTAAGCTCGATGTGCGGCAGCTGGTCGCGACCGACGGGCACCACGTTGCCCTTGCAGAACAGGATGTCGCAGGCCTGATGTACCGGGTAGGTGAGCAGAAGACCGGTGAGCTCGTGGCCCGAGGCCTCCATCTCGGCCTTTACCGTGGGGTTGCGCGCCAGCTCGGCCTCGGACACCAGCGACAGGAACGGCAGCATGAGCTGGTTGGCGGCGGGCACGGCGGAGTGCGCGTAGATCATGGTCTTGTCGGGATCGATACCGCAGGCAAGGTAGTCCATGACCATGTTGTACACGTTGTCCTGGATGTGCTCGGTCGTGTCGCGGTCAGTGATGACCTGGTAGTCGGCGATGAGCACGTTGGTCTTGGCGCCCATGTTCTGCAGCTCAACACGGCCCTTGAGGGTGCCGAAGTAGTGGCCCAGGTGCAGACGGCCGGTGGGGCGGTCGCCGGTGAGCATGGTGAACTTCTCGGGCGTCTTGGTCAGGCCCTCGCGAATGGCGTTGCTCTTTTGCAGCGCGACTTCGTAGCTGTTCTCGTTTGGCATGATTGCTCCTAACGTATGTTCATGGGTCAAGATGATAACGCGTTTATTGGAGGGGTGGTGCGTAAGTAGGCGAGGGGCGGGAGAGGGACGCGCGTGGTGCGGCATGTGCGATGGGTGCGGCGCGGCCGCGCTTGGCTAACGGTGCCTTGGCACATCCTTGGCAGCTTGCCCTAGAGCTTGTGGTGGCGCTCTTCTTTGCGCTCCTCGGCTGCCTGCTCCTCCTGCTTAAAGGCGGGGTCGTCGGGGGTGACGAGCTCGTCCTCGTGCGTGCGCTTGTTGTAATGGTGGCGTAGCACGGGTTCAAACAGGTGCAGGTGCTTGGCGAAGGCCGCCGAGCCAATGGCGAGCACGGTAAAGATGAGCACACGCATGGGCACTTCGACCTGGTTAATCGCGGCGGCGCCGGCCGAAAGCATGATGCACCAGGCATAGATGAGCAGTACGGCCTGCTTTTGGTTGTAGCCCTCTTGAATGAGGCGGTGGTGGATGTGGCCCTTGTCGGCCTGCCCGATACTAATGTGGGCGCGCTTGCGGCGCACGATGGCGCTGAACGTGTCGATGATGGGCACGCCGGCAACGATGAGCGGAATGATAAGCGAGGTGAGTGCGGCGGTGCGGCTCACGTTGAGCAGTGAGATGGAGCCCAGTGCAAAGCCCAGAAGCAGCGACCCCGAGTCGCCCAAGAAGATGCTTGCGGGGTTGAAGTTGTAGCGCAAAAAGGCCAGACAGGCGCCAAAGAGCGCAATGGAGAGCGCGGCGGCGTCGATGCGGCCCGAGAGAACGGCCATCGAAAACATGGTGAACGACGCGATGCCGCAGATACCCGTGGCCAAGCCGTCGAGGCCGTCGATGAGGTTAATGATGTTGGTGAATGCCACCAGATAGATCACGGTAATGGGGTAGGCGAGCCATCCGAGCATGATCTCGCCGGGGGCAAACGGGTTGACGATGACGCCGATCCGCAGGCCGCCCATGCAGGCGATAAGCGCGGCGAGGACCTGTCCGGCCAGTTTTTGCTTGGGCGTGAGCTGGAAGACGTCGTCGATCGCGCCGGTCGCAAAGATGACGGTAAAGGAGAGCGCCAGCATGGGATAGCTAATGTGAAGGCGCGGGTGCGGCACCAGGACGGGTGGCCAGCCTAGGTGCCAGGTGCCTAGGATTTGCACAATGCAGGCAACGACCAGGCCCAAAAACACCGCCGTTCCGCCCAAACGCGGGATGGGCTTGGTGTTGATGCGGCGCTTAGAAGGATAGTCGACGGCATCGAGCTTAATTGCCAAGCGCTTGACCAGGGGCACCGCGAGGAAGGTCGTGATAAAGGCCGCCGCTGCCACGCATAGGTACGGTATGTAGCTCGGGGATGAAGCCATGAATCTAAAAACCGCCAAGCGTCGAAGGAAAAGGTCAGAAGAACGCCATGCGCAAAGGGCATAGCCGAACCATAATACTCGACCAAGGGGGGTGCATGGAATTGCACGCAGCGATAATCACGCGCTTACCAGATATTGGGATGTTGTCGATGGCTTGTCGGGATGCCGGCGGGGATCCATATGGACTGTAATGGTGATTTTCGGCAAAAGAAAACCACCCCCCACGTTACGAAAATGAACCCACCTAAAACAGGTGGGTGCCCTCATCGACTGTTCCAGCGTCCTTAACAACGAAGGATACCTGTACTAGGTACGACTGTGTGGGCTCCCTAAATAAACGCGACGGTTCACCCAGTTGCTCCGCGGGGGGCGGAATACCTACATCATAAAGCGGCACTTTATTGATTCCAGTCTTGACATTACAAAAATCGTGTCGGACGATTACGGCGCCTTGGGCTCGAGCCGTCTGTGGGGTTGATCCCTTTACGTTTGAGCTGCTGAATCGTTGTTTTGGAGCATGGTTTTATGCCGACGTCGTTGACCGAACTTTTTTCGCCCGCCTGCCATTTGTGTCCGCGCCGTTGCGGTGCGGCGCGCGATGAGGGCGCGCACGGCGTCTGCGGTGCTAACGACACGCTCAAGGTGGCCCGCGCCGCGCTTCATATGTGGGAGGAGCCGCCTATCTCGGGCGAGGCCGGTTCGGGCACGATCTTCTTTAGCGGCTGCTCGCTTAAATGTATCTACTGTCAGAACCACGAGATCTCGACCGGCAATTTTGGCCTTGAGATTTCGCCTGAGCGCCTGGTCGAGATTATGCTGGAACTGCAGGACCAGGGTGCCAACAACATCAATTTGGTGACGGCGACGCACTATGCGCACCTGTTGCCTGCCGCGATTGCCGCGGCACGGGCGCGCGGGCTGGTCATCCCAATCGTCTACAACACGAGCGGTTATGAGCGCGCGAGTGCCGTGGCGGCGCTGGGCGACCTGGTCGATGTGTGGCTCACTGACTTTAAATATGCCGATGCCGGGCTTGCGCAGTCGCTTTCTCATATTAAGGATTACCCGCGCGTGGCCGTGTCGGGCCTGGCACAGAT
>URZB01000067.1 GCA_900552295.1 uncultured Collinsella sp. | reverse complement strand
GCGCGGTATGGGTGTGCGCGACCGCGTCGTGCTCGACGAGCTGGTCGAGGACTCCCTTCGTCGCGCTGCGCTATGGGATGAGGTCAAGGACAAGCTCAAAGAGTCGGGTCTGGGTCTTTCGGGCGGCCAGCAGCAGCGTCTGTGCATCGCCCGCGCGCTGGCCGTGCAGCCCGACATTCTGCTGATGGACGAGCCGACCTCGGCACTCGACCCTGTGTCGACGCTCGTGGTGGAGCAGCTGGCCTGTGAGCTCAAAGAGACCTGCACGCTCGTGGTCGTTACGCACAATATGCAGCAGGCGGCGCGTATCTCCGATTCGGTCGCATTCTTTTTGCTGGGTGAGCTGGTGGAGCACGCGCCCACCGCGCAACTCTTCAAGAATCCGACCGATCCGCGCACGGCGGATTATTTGACGGGGCGTTTTGGCTGATACCATCTAGTAAAGGTACCTTTAGGGTTAAGATGCGGTCATGCCGGCCGCAAAGGGGTTCAACATGATCTATTACGTCGAGGACGATGACAACATCAGGGATTTGACGGTCTATGCGCTGCGCAAGCAGGGGATTGAGGCCGAAGGCTTTTCGTGCGACGGTGAGTTTAAGGCTGCCGTGGCGCGACGGGTACCCGATGCCGTCCTGCTCGACATCATGCTGCCCGATACCGATGGCTTGGCGATTATGCGTCGACTGCGTGCCGATCGCCTGACGGCGACGGTGCCCATCATGATGCTTACCGCCAAGGATACCGAGCTCGACAAGGTGATGGCGCTCGATGGCGGTGCCGACGATTACCTGACTAAGCCGTTTTCGCTCATGGAGCTTGCGAGCCGCTGCCGCGCACTGCTGCGTCGCGGCGGCATGGTCAAGCAGGCGAGCGATGTGCTCAGCGTGGGCGACATCGTGCTCTCGCCCAGCCATCGCGAGGTGACCGTTGCCGGCGAGCCGCTTAAGCTCACCCTGCGCGAGTTCGACCTGCTCGAGTACCTCATGCGCAAGCCCGGCGTGGTTTTTACCCGCGAGTCGTTGCTGCAGAGCGTGTGGGGCTGGGACTTCGACGGCGGTTCGCGCACCGTTGACGTGCACGTGCAGACGCTTCGCCAAAAACTGGGCGAGCATGCCAGCGCCATCGAGACCGTGCGCGGCGTGGGCTACCGCTTGGCCGAGCCTTCTGCCGGCGATGGTGCCAAAGGCGACGACACCGCGGCCACCGCATCGGAGGAGTAACCCGTGGTCTTCGCCCCCCAGGGAAAACATACGCTGTCGCACCGCGTTTTTGTGACGATCTTTGTCTGCGCCATGGCGGTTATCGCGGCGTTTACGGTGCTGGGCGCGTTCTTTGTGCAAAACACCTTGGCGGATGCCACGAGTGCCAACCTGGCGCAGGAAACCGAGCTCATTGCTGCCGCCCTCGACGAGCAGCAGGAGCCCATCCCGTTCTTGCGTAGCCTCGATCGCGAGGACTTGCGCATCACGCTGATTAACAAGGATGGATCGGTTGCCTACGACAACGAGGCGTCGCCTTCCACACTGCCCAACCATGGCGATCGCCCCGAGGTCATCGAGGCCTTTGAGAGTGGTTCGGGTTCTGCGGAGCGCGCAAGCTCTACGCTCGACGAGATTATGCTGTATCGCGCTGTCGCCCTTGATAACGGCCAGGTTGTCCGCTTGGCGCAGGCCCAGCCTGGCGTTGCGGCGATTTTGCTGTCGATGGTGGCGCCGATGCTGCTTATCGCAGCAGCGGGTGCGGTACTCTCGTTTTTTATGGCGCGCCGCGAGTCCCGTGCCATCATCGCGCCGTTGCAAGAGGTGGATTTGGACCACCCACGCCGTAGCTATGAGCACGCCTATGCCGAGATGGTCCCCATGCTTGAGCGTATTGAGTCGCAGCGCCAGGAACTCAAGCGCCAAATGGCGGTGCTAGCGGACAACGACCGTATGCGCCGCGAGTTCACGGCGAATATCACCCATGAGCTCAAGACGCCGCTTACGGCGATTTCGGGCTATGCTGAGCTCATCGCAAACGGCATGGTCGAGGGCGAGGACGACCTGCGCAACTTTGGCGGTCGCATCTATCGTGAGGCGGGCCGTTTGGCGGCGCTTGTCAACGACATCCTTACGCTGTCTAACTTGGACGAGGCCGAGCGTGCAACTGAGGGCGAGGCGGTGCCCATTGGGTCCACGGAGCCTATTGAGCTCTCGCGTGCTATCTACGCGGTTGAGCAGCGTCTTGAACAGGTCGCCCGTCAGGCGAATGTGACGATAAGTCATGAGACCAAGCCTGTGGTCATCGAAGGCGTGTCGCGCTTGATTGACGAGCTCATCTATAATCTGGCAAGCAACGCCATCCGCTACAATCGGCCCGGCGGTACGGTTACGCTGCAGTGCGGCACCAACGACGAAGGCCATCCGTTCCTCGCGGTCGTCGACACGGGAATCGGTATCGCGCCTGAAGAACAGGGCAAGGTATTTGAGCGGTTCTATCGCGTGGACAAGAGTAGGTCCAAGGCACGCGGCGGAACCGGTCTGGGGCTTGCCATTGTCAAGCATGCGGCCCTGTATCATCACGCCACGCTTGATCTGTCGAGCGAGTTGGGCGTGGGAACCACCATTACGGTGACGTTTCCCATACAGCAGGACGAGCCATTCGCATAGCGATACAACATAGATATTGATGTAGACGCCGCATTTGACTTTCGGGTGCGGCGTTGTTGTGCAATTTTACGATTGCTTCCGACATTTTTACAGGAGAGCCTGTTTCTTATGTATAGAGTTTGGTCTCGGTAAAAAGATGCGATAACATACGGACAGTTTTGTCAATCCGAACTGGGGAAATGAAAGGCAAGCTGCATGACCCTTCTCGAACTGTTCCAGCTGCTGAAGAAGCACCTCAAGCTGGTCATCACCCTTCCGGTGGTCTGCGCGATCGCCATGGGCATCGTGTCCTTCGTTGCGATGGACAACACCTATACCGCGACGACGAGCATGTACATTCTCGCCAAGACCGACGATAGCGGTCAGATGAGCTACAACGATCTCTCGGCGAGCCAGATGCTTTCCAACGATATCGCCACGCTGCTGGATAGCGATAGCGTTAAGAGCGGCGCAGCCAAAGAACTGGGCCTCACCGATCTGGATGACTACAAGGTGTCTGTTTCCTCCGAGACCACCACGCGTGTCATTACGCTTTCGGTTACCGGCACCGATGCCAAGGAGACGGCTGAGGTCGCAAAGGCCATTGCCAGCTCGGTGAGTACGGTCGCTCAGAACGTCGGCGCTGCCCAGAGCATCAACGTTATCGACGAGGCTAAGACCCCCGAAGCCCCCAGCGGCCCCAAGCGCACGCTGTATATTGCCGTCGCGTTCCTCGCCGGTATCTTTATCGCAGTTGCCTATGTCGTTTTGGCAGACATGCTCAATACCCGCATCCGCGGTGCCGAAGAGGCAGAAGAGCTCCTGGGTATTCCCGTTGTTGGCCGAATTCCGGCTATGAAAGGTGGTAAATAGGCATGGCTAAGGCAAAGAACACCGATAAGCTCGTTGTACAGAATGCCGCCAAGACCCTTCTGGCCAACATCCGCTTTGCGAGCGTGGACGACCCCATTCGCACCATCACCGTTACCTCCTCGATTCCCAACGAGGGTAAGTCTACGGTTTCCATCAACCTTGCCCAGGCTATCGCCACCAGCGGCAAGAGCGTCCTGCTGGTCGAGGCTGATATGCGTCGCAGGTCCCTTGCCGATATGCTCGGCGTCCGCTCCCGCGGCGGACTCTATGCAGTCCTTTCCGAGCAGGTTTCTATTGACCAGGCGATTGTCGAGACGGGTCAGAAGAACTTTTACTTCCTCGATGCCGAGCCGCATATTCCCAATCCTGCCGACATCATCGTCTCTCACCGCTTTGCCAAGCTGGTAAAGGCACTGTCCGCCAAGTTCCAGTACGTCATCTTTGATGCTCCCCCGGTCGGCACCTTCATCGATGCTGCCGAGATCGCAAGTCTGACCGACGGTGCGCTTTTTGTCGTGCGTGAGGATTTCACCAAGCGCGAGGAGGCGCTCAACGCCATCGGTCAGCTTAAGAAGTCCGAGAAGGTCAAGCTCATCGGTACCGTTATGAACTACTGCGAGACCGAGACCAGCGAGTACTACTACTCCTACTACACCAAGGACGGTAAGAAGGTGAAGAAGGGCTCCGACGATCAGGGGACTTCCAAAAAGGGCATCTTCACCAACCGAGCAAACGTTTAGTTGATTAAGGCTGACCTATGCGTGACATTCATTGCCATATCTTGCCGGGTGTAGACGACGGCGCCGCCGATCTCGATGAGAGCTTGGCGATGCTCGAGGCTGCCAAGCGGGCCGGTGTAACCAGAATCGTTTGCACTCCTCACTGCCGTGATCCCTATTTTGATTACGACAAGATGTGGGATGCCTTTGAGCTGCTGCGTGATAACGCTGACGGCTTTCCGCTCCAGATGGGCTTCGAGGTCAACCATCGAAAGCTCGTTGAGCTTGGTATCGATGCCGCGGAGCACTTGCATTTCGATGGGACCAACGAGTTTCTGCTCGAACTTTCGACGCATGCCGATGCGTATGCGTTTAGAGAGTACGAGAACACGATTTACGATTTGCAGTGCCGTGGCTACCAGGTGATCATCGCTCATCCTGAGCGCTATCGTGCGGTTCAAAAGGATGTAAGCGTGGCGGAGCGCCTGGTCGATATGGGCTGCAAGCTGCAGGCTTCGGCGGACTTTATTGCCGGCGGTCGATTTGGTCGCGAGAAAAAGCCGGCACAGCGCCTGTTCGATCAGAACCTGTACAGCTTCATCGCGAGCGATGCCCATAACGTGGGTCATTACGACTGCCTGGCGAAGGCTCGCGCGAAGTTTAGTGTGCGCGGAGCTCATTTTCGCTAATATCTGTCCCTAACGTTCGCATTGAATGAAAGGGCAGCCATGGATATCCAACTTAAGACGGGATGCTTTGATGACGCGGCGTTGGTGCGCCGCGTCGTTTTTATGGACGAGCAGGGCTACGAGAATGAGTTCGACGCTATCGACGAGGATCCAAACTGCATTCATGTGACGCTCTATGTAGACGGCGAGCTTGCCGGTTGCTCGCGCGTGTTTCCCGAAGAGCTTGAGCGCGTGGCTGACGCAGGGGCCCCGGTGTTGCCGGCATGCGACATGGACGAAGGCGTTGCGGCGGGGGAGACCTACATTATGGGGCGTGTCGCCGTGCTGCCGGCTATGCGTCGTCGCGGACTGGCGAGTGCGATCGTCGAGGCCAGTGCTTCGTGTGCACGCGATGCCGGCGCTAAGCTTATTAAGCTGCATGCGCAGGAATACGTGTTGCCGCTCTATGCAAAGGCGGGCTACACGCAAATTGCCCCGGTAGATCACGAAGACGAGGGCCAGCCCCATGTCTGGATGGCCAAGCGCGTAGATGGCAGATAGGGACGTTCCTTTTCTGCCGGCAGTCGGGGACACTCCTTGGCAATTGGCGCATCGGAGCGCTTAGACATACAGTTTTTCGATTCCGTATGTATATATGCGCGCTAATGGGTTATAAAATCTAAGTCTGAACATAGCAGGTCTGCGATGCGGCTCGGGCAACCGGGCCGTTTTTGCGGACGGGGGTAGCGCGAAAGGACTGCATATGCGTCAATTTAAGACCGAGAGCAAAAAACTGCTCGACCTCATGATCAACTCCATCTACACCAATAAGGAAATCTTCCTGCGCGAGCTTATCTCTAACGCGAGCGACGCCGTCGACAAGCTCAACTTTAAGAGCCTGCAGGACCCGAGCGTCAAGATCAACCAGGGCGACCTAGCTATTCGCGTCTCCTTTGATAAAGACGCCCGCACCATTACTATCTCGGATAACGGCATTGGCATGACCGCCGAGGAGCTCGAGCGCAATCTGGGCACCATCGCCCATTCCGGCTCCGAGGAGTTTAAGACCGAGAACGCTGAGCAGCAGGGTTCGGATGTCGACATCATCGGCCAGTTTGGCGTGGGCTTCTACTCGGCTTTTATGGTCGCCAGCCATGTGAAGGTCGTGAGCCGCGCCTATGGCGAGGATGTCGCCCATGTGTGGGAATCCGACGGTCTTGAGGGCTACACCATCGAGGACGGCGAGCGCGCCGAGCACGGTACCGATGTCATCCTGACGCTGCGCGAGAACGAGAAGCTCGATGCCGACGGCGAGGCCGAGACCTACGATCGCTTCCTGACCGAGTGGGGTCTCAAGAGCCTGATTCAGCAGTACAGCAACTATGTGCGCTACCCGATTCAGATGATGGTGTCCAAAAGCCGCCAGAAACCCAAGCCCGAGGACGCCGGCGACGATTACAAGCCCGAGTACGAGGACTACCAGGAGCTTGAGACCGTCAATTCCATGACACCGATCTGGAAGAAGCGCAGCTCCGATGTCGAGCAGAAGGACTACGACGAGTTCTACAAGTCCACGTTCCACGACTTTGACGATCCTGCGCGCACCATCAGCTTCCATGCCGAGGGCACGCTCGAGTACGACGCACTGCTGTTTGTGCCAGGTCGCGCGCCGTTCGATCTGTACAGCAAAGATTACGAGAAGGGCCTGTCGCTCTACAGCTCCAACGTCCTGATTATGGAGAAGTGCGACGACCTGCTGCCCGACTACTACAACTTTGTCCGCGGCGTCGTGGATTCCGCCGACGTGTCGCTCAACATCTCGCGCGAGACGCTGCAGCAGAACCGTCAGCTCAAGGCCATCGCCAAGCGTGTGGAAAAGAAGATTACCGCCGACCTTGAGGATATGCGCGACAACGACCGCGAGGCCTACGAGAAGTTCTTTGAGAACTTTGGCCGCGGCCTTAAGTACGGCATCTACTCGAGCTATGGCATGAAGGCCGATGAGCTTGCCGACCTGCTGCTGTTCTGGTCTGCCAAGGAACAGAAGATGATTACCCTGGCCGAGTATGCCAAGGGCATGCCCGAGGATCAGAAGGCCATCTACTACGCCGCCGGCGATTCGCGTGAGCGCTTGGCCAAGATGCCCGTGGTAAAGGGCGTGCTCGACCGCGGCTATGACGTGCTGCTGCTGACGCAGGATGTGGATGAGTTCACGTTCCAGGCTATGCGTGAGTACGTTGCCGCCGATATGCCCAAGATCTACGAGGACGATGCTGCCCGCGAGGCTGCCGAAAAGGCCGTGGCCGACGGTGCCGAGCCCGAGGTCGAGGATCGTCATCTGGAGCTCAAGAACGTTGCGACTGGCGATCTTGATCTGGCGACCGAGGACGAGAAGAAGGAGGCCGAGGACGCCACCAAGGAGAACGAGGATCTCTTTAGCGCAATGAAGGAGGCGCTCGGTGACAAGGTCGAGAAAGTTGCCGTCTCCGCGCGCCTGACCGATGCCCCCGCTTGCATCACCACCGAGGGCCCACTTTCGCTCGAGATGGAGAAGGTGCTCCAGAAAGGACCCGAGGGCGCGCCCGACGGCATGCCCAAGAGCCAACGCGTGCTCGAGCTCAACGCCAAGCACCCGGTCTTTGACAAGCTTGTCGCTGCCCAGAAGGCAGGCGACGCCGACAAGATCAAGCAGTACTCCGGTCTGCTCTATGACCAGGCTCTGCTGGTCGAGGGCATTTTGCCCGAGGACCCCGTTGCCTTCGCGGCGGCTGTTTGCAACTTGATGTAGTTCGGGGATACGGCACCGTAACTAGATTAGAACGAGAGTGGATAATCTCCCACTTTTGGCTCGAATGGGGGGTGCGGACGATTTCTTGGACCGCGCCTAGGCGTATCCAAGCTTCCTGCGGT
>URZB01000066.1 GCA_900552295.1 uncultured Collinsella sp. | reverse complement strand
GATGTAGCTCCGTCTCGTGGGCTCGGAGATGTGTATAAGAGACAGACTCCAAGGTCATGATTCACCAGCCCAGCGGCGGTGCGCAGGGCCAGCAGACCGAGATCGAGATCGTGGCCGAGGAGATCAAGAAGACCCGCCGTGAGCTCAACCAGATCCTGTCCGACGCCTCGGGCCAGCCCATCGAGAAGGTTCAGGCCGATACCGAGCGTGACAACTACCTCACGGCTGTCGAGGCCCTCGACTACGGCCTAATCGACCGTATTGTCACCTCGCGCGACCTCGCCGCGAAGGACGCCTAGGATGGCCGGTAACATGCAGGACGGCTTCGACGAGAACGGCAACCCCATCCGCTGCTCCTTCTGCGGAAAAGAGCAGGGCCAGGTCCGTCGTCTCGTAAAGGGCCCGACCAACATCTTTATCTGTGACGAGTGCGTCGCCGCCTGCTCCGAGATCCTTGAGGAGTCGCTGGCTTCGGACTTTATGGACGCCGCCCGCAACGGCAAGCTGCCGGGCTTCCTCAACGATCACGGCCAGGCTGCCGGGCAGCCTGCCGTGGATCCCGAGGCCGAGGGCTTTGAGCTCGAGGACGATGCCCGCCAGGTCATTACGCATGTGCCGACGCCGCACGAGATCTATGACGAGCTTTCGGCCTATGTTATGGGCCAGGAGGACGCCAAGCGCGCCATGTCGGTGGCCGTGTACAACCACTATCGTCGCGTGATCGAGGGCGGCGCCGCGGTGTCTGCCTTTGACGACGACATGGGCTCGCAGTTCGACGACGATATGGACGAGGTAGAGCTCGCCAAGTCCAACATCTTGCTGCTCGGTCCCACCGGTACCGGTAAGACCCTGCTGGCCCAGACGCTCGCGCGCATCCTCGAGGTGCCGTTTGCCATCGCCGACGCCACTGCGCTTACCGAGGCCGGCTACGTTGGCGAGGACGTGGAGAACATCCTGCTCAAGCTCATCAATGCTGCCGATGGCGATATTGAGCGCGCTCAGGTGGGCATTATCTACGTGGACGAGATCGACAAGATCGCCCGCAAGGCCGAGAACCTCTCCATTACCCGCGATGTCTCGGGCGAGGGCGTTCAGCAGGCGCTGCTTAAGATTCTTGAGGGCACGGTGGCCAGCGTTCCGCCCACTGGCGGCCGCAAGCATCCCCAGCAGGAGCTGCTGCAGATCGACACGACCAACATTCTGTTTATCTGCGGCGGTGCCTTTGTGGGTCTGGACAAGATCATCGCCGATCGCGTGGGCAACAAGGGCGTGGGATTTAACTCCGAGATCGCCGGCCCCACCTCGGTCGAC
Source organism: uncultured Collinsella sp. (assembly GCA_900552295.1). GTDB lineage: Bacteria > Actinomycetota > Coriobacteriia > Coriobacteriales > Coriobacteriaceae > Collinsella. The sequence continues at coordinate 6,538 of URZB01000066.1, read as the reverse complement.
GAGAACGACCTGCTGCGCCAGGTGCTCCCGCAGGACCTCAACGCCTTTGGCATGATTCCCGAGTTCGTTGGCCGCACGCCTGTCGTAACCCAGACGCAGGCGCTCGACGAGGACGACCTGGTGTCGATTCTGACCGAGCCCAAGAACGCCGTGGTGCGCCAGTACCGTAAGATGTTCCAGCTTGAGGACGTTGAGCTTGAGTTTGAGGACGCGGCCCTGCACGAGATCGCCCGCATGGCGCTCGCCCGCAAGACCGGCGCCCGCGGCCTGCGCTCCATCTGCGAGGACGTGCTGCAGCAGACGATGTTCGACCTGCCCAGCGAGGAGGGTGTTTCCAAGGTCGTTGTGACCGAAGCCTCCGTAAAGGGCGAAGAGCAGCCCCAGCGCATCTACGGCTAAACCAGCCTAAAACGTGTTTGCAAATAGCCTCCGACCACCCGCGGTCGGAGGCTATTTTATATATACGCAATAACCCCAACTACCTGTGTTATTCTGTGTGTTTGTTTAAAGTCTCAGCAAAGTCCATTCAGACTGAAGTAATCGATACCTAAGGCGTGTCCGCCTGCTTGGTTTTCGTAGATTCCGCACGAGCCGAAGAGCACTAAATGTGCTCTTCGTGCGAGCCCAGGACCTGACCGAGCGAAAACCAAGCAGGCGGACACGCCGACGGGCAAGGGAGAGATATATGGAAGAAATGCCCAAGAACTACGATCCGTCGACCAACGAGCCGGCGATCCTGCAGAAGTGGCTCGACGGCGGCTACTACAAGCGCCGTGAGGGCGTGGGCGACTGCACCGTCACCATTCCGCCTCCCAATGTGACCGGCAAGCTCCACATGGGCCACGCCACCGATGACTCCATCCAGGATGCCATTGTCCGTATGGCCCGCATGCGCGGCAAGTCCACGCGCTGGGTGCTCGGCACCGACCACGCCGGTATCGCCACGCAGACCAAGGTCGACAAGAAGCTCAAGAGCGAGGGCATCAGCCGCCTGGAGATTGGCCGCGACAAGTTTGTCGACGCCTGCTGGGATTGGACCCACGAGTACGGCGGCATCATCGTCGAGCAGATCAAGCGCATGGGCTGCTCCGTCGACTTCGACAACGAGCGCTTTACCATGGACGAGGATTACGCCCAGGCCGTGCGCAAGGTCTTCTGCGACTGGTACCACGACGGCTTGATCTATCGCGGCAAGCGCATCGTCAACTGGTGCCCCAACTGCACCACCGCCATCTCGGACGACGAGGCCGAGTACAAGGACGAGAAGGGCCACCTGTGGCACCTGCGCTACCCGCTGACCGAGCCGGTCAACGGCCAGGACTACATCGTCGTCGCCACCACGCGTCCCGAGACCATGCTCGGCGACACGGGCGTCGCCGTTTCCCCGAAGGACCCCGAGAAGGCCGCCTTTGTGGGTAAGACCGTCAAGCTCCCCATCGTCGACCGCGAGATTCCCATCTTTGAGGATTGGCATGTCGACGCTAACTTTGGTTCCGGCTTCGTTAAGGTCACCCCTGCCCACGACCCCAACGACTACGCCATGGGTCAGGCTCACGACCTGCCGCAGATCAACATCTTCGACGAGCACGCGGTGGTCGTCGAAGGCTACGGCGAGTTCACCGGCATGAACCGCGACGAGTGCCGCGAGGCCGTCATCAAGTGGTTCGAGGAGCACGACCTGCTCGATCACGTCGAGGACCTCGATCACTCCGTCATGCACTGCTACCGTTGCGACGCCGCACTGGAGCCGTGGCTGTCCGAGCAGTGGTTCGTCGCCGTCGATAAGCTCAAAGGGCCGGCGCTCGACGCCGTCAACTCTGGCAAGGTCACCTTCCACCCCGCGCGTTGGACGCAGACCTACACCACCTGGATGGAGAACCTTAAGGACTGGTGCATCAGCCGCCAGCTGTGGTGGGGCCACCGCATCCCCGTGTTCTACTGCGAGGACTGCGGCTGGGAGGACGCTCTTACCGAGGACACCGATGTGTGCCCCAAGTGCGGCGGCCATCATGTGCATCAGGACGAGAACGTGCTGGACACCTGGTTCAGCTCGCAGCTGTGGACCTTCGCCACGCAGGGCTGGCCGCAAAAGCCGGAGCTGCTCGAGGGACATCACCCCACGACGGCGCTCGTCACCGCCCGCGACATCATCGCGCTGTGGGTCGCCCGCATGGTCATGAGCTCGCTGTACTTCCTGGACGAGGTGCCGTTTAAGGACGTCGTCATCTACCCGACGATTCTTGCCAAGGACGGAAGCCGTATGTCCAAGTCCAAGGGCAACGGCGTTGACCCCATGGACCTCATTGGCATGTACGGCGCCGACGCCATGCGCTACAACCTGCTCACGCTGTGCACCAACAATCAGGACGTCAAGTTCGACGCGAACATCGACAAGAAGACTAAGAAGCTTATCGACAGTCCGCGTACCGAGCAGGCCAAGTCGTTTGTGACCAAGATCTGGAACGCGAGCCGCTTCCTGCTCATGAACATGGAGGGCTACACGCCCGGCGAGCCCGTCGTGGAGACGCCGGCAGACGCTTGGATGTTCAGCCGCCTGGCCAAGGCCGTGAAGATGGTCACCGAGGGTATCGAGAACTACACCTTTGGCGACATGGCCCGCGGCGTGCAGCAGTTCTTCTGGAACGAGGTCTGCGACTGGTACGTCGAGGTCACCAAGGCCCGCTTGAAGGGCGAGGGCCGTCTGCAGGCGCAGCGCAACCTGATTTTTGTGCTTGACACCTCCATTCGCCTGATGCACCCGCTCATGCCGTTTGTCACCGAGGAGATCTGGGACAACATGCCGGCGAGTGTGCTCGATCTGGACGCCGAGGGCAACGTGAACCGCGCCGAGGCGCTCATGATCGCCAAGTGGCCCGAGCCCGCCGACTACGCTAAGTATGTTGACGAGGACGCCGAGCGCGCGTTTGAGCTGTGCCGCGCCGTCGTTTCCGCCGCCCGCGCCACGCGTTCGCGTTACCGCTTGAGCCCCAAGGCCGAGCTCGACGTGGTCGTGCGCGCCGGTGCCGAGGACATCGAGAAGCTCGAGAGCCTGCGCTCGACGATTGAGCCGCCGGCGAAAACTGCTTCTCTGGTCATGGGCACCGACGTTGAGAAGCCGGCTGCGAGCATCGCCGTGGTCGACAGCGGCGTCGAGGTCTTTGTGGTGCTCGAGGGCAAGGTTGACCTTTCGGCCGAGAAGGCGCGCCTGGAGAAGGAGATCGCCGCGGCCCAGAAGGAGCTCGCCGGCTGCGAGAAGACACTCGCCAACGAGGGCTTTGTGGCTAAGGCCGCGCCCGCGGTGGTCCAGAAGAAGAGGGACCGTGCAGCTGAGCTCAAGGAGATTCTGGCGGCGCTGACTGCTCAGGTTGCTGACTTCTCGTAAGCGTTACTGGGGGGACGCGGTTTGGGGCATTGCTCGCTACTGCGAACAGTCCTGCTCGCACGAAGGCCACATTAAGTGGCCTTCGGCTCGTGCGGAACTTGTATCGAGCAAAGCCCCAAACCGCTCCCAGTTCGTTTACGTGGTTGTCTGCGCCCGGAATGTTAGGGCCACTGGGTTGTGGCCTTGAGGTCGCTGCAAAGCGGTGTTTGGCTGATTTTTTGAACGCGAGGGGCTCATTCTTTTTGGTGGGCCTCTTTTTCTGTTATGGGGGACTTTGGGTTATGGCTAAGCGTTCTGGGTCGTATGTCGTTCCTTTCTCGTTTGAGTTGCTTTCGTTTGGTGAAGCTGTGGGGCTTGCTGCTGATACGGGGCGGATTTCTGGGGATGCTGGTCCTCTGCTCGAGACGGTTGTCGATATGCTCGATGAGCTGGGACGTCCGGATGAGTATTTTGATTGCATTCAGGTTGCCGGCACTAATGGCAAGACTTCGACCACGCGTTTTTCGGCCGCTATCCTTCGCGGCGAGGGGCTCAAGACCGCGCTGTATACGTCGCCGCAGCTTGTTCGCTATCCCGAGCGCATGGAGGTTGACGGGCGCGTCGTGAGCGACGAGGCCTTTGCCCGTGGCGTTTCGGCAGCTGTCGAGGCGGGGCGTCGCGTGAATGCGCGTCGTGTGGCGGCGGGGGAGCGCGCCTATTCCATCACGCCTTTTGACCTGCTGACGGCTGCCGCACTTGTAGTGTTTGCCGAGGCCGCGGTGGATGTCGCCGTGCTCGAGGTCGGCATGGGCGGACGTTGGGACGCCACGAGTGCGACCGATCCTGTCGCCGTTGCCATCACGGGCATCGGACTCGATCACACACGTATTTTGGGCGACACGCTCGAGGCCATTGCGGGGGAGAAGGCTGCGGTTATCAAGCCCGGGCGCTTGGTTGTTTTGGGCGAGGGCACGCATGAGGCGAGTGTTCAGCGCGTGATGGATGCGCGTTGTCGCGAGTGCGGCATTGTGCCGCTCGTGGTGAACCATGCCACGACCAAGGTGCCGGAGCACGTGGGCGATACAGTGGAGTTTAGCTGCACTACTCCGCGTGCTATCTATACGTCGAGTATGGTTAAGCCGGCGTATCAGCCGCAGAATGCCGCGTGCGCGATTATGCTGTGCGAGGGGTATCTGGGCTGTGAACTCGATCATGACAAGCTCGATGCGTCGCTTATGGGCTGCCCCACGCCGGGCCGATTTGATGTGCTGGGGACCGATCCGCTCAAGCTGATCGACGCCTGCCATAACCCCCAGAGCTGCGAGAACTTTGTGAGCGCGCTGGACGAGATTGATCCGTGCGTGGAGAACCGCCCCACGCTGCTGTGTGCCGCGCTGGCAGACAAGGACGTGGCGGGCATCGTCGACGTGCTGATTCCGGCCTTCCCGCGCGTGGTCGTGACCCAGACCGATTCCGATCGCGCCCTGCCGGCAGAGGAGCTTGCTGCCCTCGTGGACGCCAACAAGCTCGCGGGCGTATACCCCAGCGTATCCGAGGCCCTCGCGGCTTTCAAGGCCGCGGGCGAGTCCTTCGTAGCAGCCGGCACCATCACCCTAGCCGGCGAAGTAGCCGGCCTGCTGCGCTGGCCCGTCCCAAATTAGCTGTCCTGTGCCCCGAGTTGACTCGCTTGCCACGAAATGGGCCTATTTACTACGTTTGACCGGTAATCTCCGACCATACCGAGAATTGCGAAATCAAAACCGCAGGTAGAGGGCTTGCCATTTTTCAAAAAAGACCCGCATGGTCGACCCGTGCGGGTTAAACGTAGTAGATAGCCCGTTTTCGTGGCGCGACGTAATCGCAATGTGACAAAGGGGCTGTCCCTTTGTCACATTGGCTAGTCTAGACGTAGCGGATCGTGGGGGTAGGCGTTGAGAATCTCGACGCCGGACTCGGTAACTAGGGCCAAGTCCTCGATGCGGACGCCGGTGCGGCCGGGGAGGTAGATGCCCGGCTCGATAGAGAACGTCATGCCCGGCTCTACGACCTGCTCGTTGACGAGCGAGACGTCGCCCGGCTCGTGGTCCTGCAGGCCGATCGAGTGTCCCAGGCGGTGCGTAAAGTACTGTCCATAGCCCGCATCCTCAATCACGTCGCGCGCGGCGTGGTCCAGGTCGCACATGCGCACGCCCGGGGCGATGAGCGCCTCGGCGGCCTCGTTGGCACGGCGCACGATGTCGTAGATGCGCGCCGCCTCCTCGTCCGGCTCGCCCCAAAAGAATGTGCGTGTCATATCCGAGCAGTAGTTGCGATGACGTCCGCCAATGTCGAACAGCACCATGTCGCCACGCTTGAGCACGGTGTCGTCGGGTTCATGATGCGGGTCGCCGGCGTTGGCGCCAAAGCTCACGATGGGCGGAAAGCTAAAGCCCTCGCAGCCGTGCTTGCGATACAGGCCGGGCATCTGGTCGGCAATCTCGCGCTCCGTCACACCCTCGTGGACGAGTTTGATGGCGTCGGCCATCACAGCGTCGTTAGCGGTCGAGGACGCGCGCATAAGCTCCTGCTCGGCGGCATCCTTGTAGGTGCGTGCGGCGGTGACGGCAAAGTCGCCTAGGAAGAACTCGCTCGCGGCGTGACGCTCCATGAGCGGCATCAAAAAGCCAGAGCGCATGACGGTGTCGATGCCAAGGGGCTTGGATGGATTGACTTCGCGTGCGATGGCGTCGGTCACGACGTCGGCATCGGTGTGATAGGCGATGCGGGCATTGTCATACTCGGGCAGCTGGTGCAGTGCGTTGACCAGGATCACCGGCTCGGCATCGCGTGTGAGCAGCACGCCACAAAAACGCTCGAACATATCGGCATAAAAGCCGGTCAGGTAATAAATCGACCACGGGTCGTTTACGAGCAGCTGTGAGCCGGGGTGCTGAGCCTCGAGCGCATCGAGCACGCGCGCCACACGCTGGTCATCGACATGCGCCATGAAACATCCTTTCGCTAGGCTGCCACCATGGTATCCCATGCCCGGCACATAGGGACGTTCCTTTTATGCCGGCACCTTGGAACACTCCTTAGCATCCCATGCGCACCCTCATAAGTTGTGGTGAAATACGGACTGTTGGGGGTGCGGACGATTTCTTGGACCGCGCCTAGGCGTATCCAAGCTTCCTGCGG
>URZB01000065.1 GCA_900552295.1 uncultured Collinsella sp. | reverse complement strand
GCCTCGGCAGCAGCGCCGGCGGCAACGCTCTTGGCGTCAGCCTTGCCCTGGAAGGCATCGCTGAGCTTGGCGGCCTTCTCGGCGTTCTTGGCGGCGAGCTCCTCTTGGGAAATCTCGGCCTCCTCGGCGCACTTCTGGGCGTCGTAGGCACGGAAGAACGGGTAGTACAGAACGAAGTCGACGACCAGGATAAGGGCGAGCATCACAAAGGCGAGCGGCTGGAAGCCCAGGCCCATGATGGTGCCGATGGGGCCGGGGACAGTCCAGGGCAGGGTGTACATAAAGCCGTTCATGCCCAAGAAGTCGATAAAGATCTTGAGAATCCAGATGTTGGCGATCGGGGCAAAGACAAACGGGACAAAGAAGACGGGGTTGAGCACGATGGGCGCGGCGAACAGCAGCGGCTCGTTGACGGCAAAGCAGACCGGGACGATAGCGGCCTTACCGACGGCGCGCATCTCCTGGGACTTGGCCAGGAAGCAGAACATAAAGACCAGGACAAGCGTGGCGCCGGTGCCGCCCATGCAGACGACGAAGTACTGGGCACCCTGGGTCAGGACAGCGGAAGCGTGCTGGCCAGCCTGGAACGCAGCCAGGTTGTCGGTCATGTTGGCAACGAGAGCGGCGGCGATGGCGGGCTCGACGATCGAGGGGCCGTGGACGCCGACGAACCAGAACAGACTCATGGCGCCGTAGATCACAGCGAGGCCGATGTAGCCGTCGGCAGCGGTGAACAGGGGCTGGAACACCTGGATGACGCCCTGGGCAAAGCAGAAGCCAAAGGCAGCACGGAAGACGATGTCAAAGACCCAAAAGACGGCAATGCAGACGGAGAAGGGGATGATGTCCTTAAAGGTCTGCGAGATGTTGGGCGGAACCTGCTCGGGCATCTTGACGGTGATGTTGCGCTTAATGAAGAACTTGTAGATGATGCCGGTCGCAAACGCAGCGATAAAGGCGGTCAGCAGGCCCTTGGAACCAAGGTAGGTGGTGGTGAAGCCGCTGGCAGCGTCCGTGGCGATGGTGTCGCTCGAAAGGAGCAAGAAGCCGATGATGGCCGCGCACATGCACGAGATAAAGTTGATCTGGTTGTTCTTGGGCAGGTCGCGGTTCTGGGCGTCGGCGAAGTGCTTGGCCGTGGTGGCGGCACAGGCGATGGCCAGGATGCCCATGGAGTAGTTGTAGCACTTCCACAGGGCGTTGTTGATGTCATCGGGCCAATAGAAACCCCAGATGTTGGGGACCGAGGCTACCAGGCAGAAGATGGACGAGAAGATGATGATGGGGATGACGGAGATAAAGCCGTCGCGGATCGCCTTGAGGTACTTGTTGCGGGCGATCGCGTTGAAAAAGGGCTGGCCCTTTTCGATGATGGCGATGAGTTGCTCCATGCAATGCTCCTAAGAGTCGGTGGGTTAGCAACGATGGTAGCTTTTGACGTTCGGTTGCCAAAATGTTGACGTTGCCATTTTGTGACACAAAAAACGACGCGAACCGGTGGTTCCTGTGCCTGCGAACCATCGATTCCTTATGCGTAAACGTTTGAGCCGCCCGGTGGCTCTGTGTTTGCACAATGGCAACGTTAACATTTGGGCGACAAAAGCCGTTCGGGGACGTGGAATTGTCGGTGAACGGTAGGTTTTGGGTGGTGAGCGTATTGCGGGGGAGGCGTTGGATATACTTGGAGGCGTTCAATTTGGCTGTTGGGATGCCTGCGATGGCATCGTTGACATAGAAAGATCGACCTATGGCGGCTGTTAAAAAATCGGTATCCGTTAAGGACGTGGCACGTCTTGCGGGCGTCTCGGAGCAGACGGTCTCGCGCACCGTGCACGATTCGCCCAGCGTGCGCCCCGAGACCAAGGAGCGCGTGCGTGCCGCTATGCGCGAGCTCGGGTATCGACCCAATTTTGCCGGCCGATCGCTGCGCCGCGGCAAGTTCAAGACCGTCGGCGTCGCCATGTTCAACATCACCGGCACCGGAAACCTCGACCGCATGGAGGGTTTTGCTGCCGCCGCCGACAAGCACGGCTACGCCATCACCCTTACTAAAGTAGATGGACATCCCTACACCCTCGAGAGCGCGTCGTCGCGCATGAGTGCGCTTCCGGTGGACGGTATGGTTGTGATCATGAACCGTATGCCGGCAGACTTTGGCACCTTTGAGCCGCTGCCCGGTATGCAGACGGTGCTCGTTACCATGTTGGAACATCCGCTGTGCTCGACGGTCGATAACGACCAGTTTGATTGCTCGCGCCAGGTGGTCGAGTATCTGCTGGAGCAAGGGCATAAGACGGTGCACTTTATCTCGTGCCCCGAGCGTTCGCTTTCGGGCATGCAGCGCGAGGAAGGCTGGCGCGAGACCCTGCACGCGCATGGTATTGAACCGCCGCGACTCGTCCGTGGGGATTGGACGGCACAGAGCGGATATGCTGCTGGTCAGGCTCTGGCGGAAGATCCGACCTGTACGGCCATTTATGCTTCCAACGATGCCATGGCCTACGGCTGCATTCGCGGGCTCGAGTCGTGCGGAAGGCGTGTGCCCGAGGACGTGAGCGTGGTGGGTGTTGATGACAGCCTGGGCGATATCGTGCCCGACCGTCGCCTGACCACGGTGCGCTTTGACAACAAGCGCGTCGGCATGTGGGCGGTCGACAAGATTGCCGGCGCCGATGGGGGTGCGTCTGGCGTGGAGCGCATGCTGATCCCCGGTGTGCTCGTAGAGGGCGATACGGTGCGCGATTTGCGTTAGGGTGCGGCTCTGTTTGGGTTGCCGATAATTGTGTTCGATATTGTTCAGATTGGTTTAAAAACCGTTCACGGGCGAAAAGTGACCGTTCATAGTTCGAAATTACGTTTTGAGCTGTTCTTTTTTGTTTGAATGTTATTGTTTCTGTCATACACAACGCAGCGCGTATGCCCGGACGCGATGCTCTCCATTGGTTCATATGTGAAAGGAACGCAATATGGCAACCAAAGAAGAAATCTCGATGGTTGGATTCGAGATCGTCGCATACGCAGGTGACGCCCAGACCGATCTGCTTGCAGCGCTCGATGCTGCTCGCGAGGGTGACTTTGAGAAGGCCGAACAGCTGCACAAGGATGCCAGCGATGCGCTCATCGGTGCCCACGACACGCAGACCAAACTGCTTTCGCAGGAGGCCGGCGGTGGCGAGATGGAGATGACCTTCATCATGGCTCACGCTCAGGACACCCTCATGACCACTATGATCCTGGAGAAGCAGACCCGCTTTACCATCGATGCCTACAAGCGCATCGCCGAGCTCGAGGCCAAGCTCGCCTAACGAGCCCTCACAACCAAGTCCCCTTCCAAAAGCTCTGCCGCTACCCGCGGCAGGGCTTTTTCTGTCCTCCTCCAAGTTGCGGTGAAATGGGGACTGAATAGGGGCCGGCGGGCGCAAAACAATCCCTATTCCACCGCAACTCATCCCGAGACAGTCATTGGGGACGTTCTTAAACGACTAGTCATTGGGGACAGTCTTGGAGCTTCTGCACGCCCTCCCGTTCGGTTTTTCGATGGGTGGGTATACTTCCATCCGCAATACAGACCGGACTGAGGAGGTATCCAAATGCCGGATAACGGGTCAATACAAAAAAGAGACGCGCACGAGATGGCTCATGGACGTCCTGTCCAGATAACCGAGCACACGACGGTAACCGAGCTGCAGCCCAGTCTGTCCGATGTCGTGTGCGCAAACAAAAAACTGCAGATTGGCTTTATCGTTGCGCTCGTGGTACTGGCGCTGCTGTCGGGCTTTGTGGCTCGTCCGCATTTCGCCGATACCAAAACTTGGGACTCCACCATCGAGGTCATCGATCAAAAGAAGGGCAATGTTTTGGCGCTCACGACCTCGTGCGTCGCCCTATCTGCGGGTATCACTGCACTGCCGGGTGATACGGGAACGCCGGTTGCCGAGCAGCTCGCACAGCTTTCGGGTAACTTGGGCATCGTGCTTGCCGTGCTCTACCTCGAGAAATACCTGCTGACCATTTTGTGGTCGGTTGGTCTGGGCATCCTGATTCCGTTTGCGCTGGTGCTCTTTGCAGTGTCGCTTGGCATTCACGGACGCTGGAGTACGAGCACGGTCATTCGCCGCGTGGCAACGCGTGTGCTGGTGGTCGCCATAATTGGCATGGCGTTGGTGCCTGCAAGCGTTTGGGTGTCGCAGAAGGTCGACGAAACGTATCGCGTTAGCATCGAGCAAGCCGAGCAAAAGGCGGCTGACGCTGCGGGTGCGGCAGATAGCGACAGCTCCAAAGCAAGCAAGAAAAAGACCGAGTCCACAGAGTCCAAGAATGTGCTTGAGCAGCTTGCCGACGGCGCCTCGGGTCTCGTCACATCGGTGACCAGCGGTGCCAAGCAGATGACCAATGAAATTGTGCAGCAGGTGACCGACCTTATCGAAGGCGTCATCGTGATGATCGTGACCTCGTGCGTGATTCCATTGCTGGTGCTCGCGGCGTTTTTGTGGCTGGGACACACGCTGTTGGGGATTGATATCTCCGGTCCCGCGAACTATTTGACGGGCCGCTTTCTGAGCGCTCCGTCCAAGCACGCCAAGAAGAGCGTACGGTCTGAGTAACTAAAACAGCTGTATATACCGGGATATACCGCCGAAGGGCGGCCGAGATGCGTTCTCGGCCGCCCTTTTTGTTTGATGAATACGTGGCAGGCTAGGTTTTTCCCGATTCCAAACGGTCAGCAATCATCCGTAAACGGTATTTGTTCAAAAAAGAACAAAGATAAACAAATAATTCTTGCAGTTGATGTTCGAATGTGTTCAAATAAACATGAACAGTGAAGAACCGCACATTCAGATGCCCGGACCTGAACGCGATTCAACACTTCCAAACAGAAACTACGCACCTGCGTATCTCTCAAGGAGGATGTCATGAGGGTTGTAATCGCTTCCGATGCCGACGGTATGTCGATGAAGGAGTCCATCAAGGAGATGCTCATCGCCGACGGTCACGAGGTCGTCGACTATTCCGAGACCCCTGCCGCGGACTTTGTCGATTCCGCGACCGCCGTTGCCAAGGACCTGCTGGAGCACAAGGATTCCCAGGGCTTCGCATTCGATAAGTACGGCGTCGGCTCCTATATGGCCGCCGTCAAGATAAAGGGCATGGTCGTCGCCAACATTTCCGACGAGCGTTCCGCCTACATGACCCGCGAGCACAACGGCTCGCGCATGGTCACCATGGGCCCGGGCGTTGTGGGCACCGAGGTCGCCAAGAAGATCGCCCGCGAGTTCCTGCGCGCCCAGTACGCCGGCGGCCGTCACCAGATCCGTGTCGACATGCTCAACAAGATGGCCTAACGAGAGCCACCGAGAACTCGAACTTCTACCTCAACTTGTGAATTCAGACGAAAGGACGTTCTGATGAAGAAGACCATCGCAATCGGTTGCGACCATATCGTTACGGACGAGAAGATCTATCTGGCCGACCGCCTGGAGCAGGCTGGCTACAAGGTGCTCGACTGCGGCACCTACAGCCACACCCGTACGCACTACCCCATCTACGGTAAGGCCGTGGGCGAGGCTGTTGCCAGCGGCAAGGCCGACTTTGGCGTGGCCCTGTGCGGTACCGGCATCGGCATCACCAACGCCGTCAACAAGGTTCCCGGCGCCCGCTGCGCCTTGGTCCGCGACATGACCTCTGCCCTGTATGCCCGTCGCGAGCTCAACGCCAACATCGTGGGCTTTGGCGGCAAGATCACCGGCGAGTTCCTGATGGCCGATATCATGCTTGCCTTCCTGGAGGAGCCCTACGAGAAGACCCCCGAGCACGATGCCCTGATCGCCAAGATCGATGCCTGCAATAAGGCCGACGCCGAGACTCAGGCTGACCCGCACTTCTTTGACGAGTTCCTCGAGAAGTGGGACCGCGGCGAATACCATGATTAGCGGGTATCCGGCGTAATTAACTAGTCCGTTGACGGCTCGCGTTTCTGTGATGGGGCGCGGGCCGGTTTTCTATCAGCCCTATTGACTTGGCGGGCTGTCGTAAGAAAGGGAAGGCTCCTATGGAGTTTGTTCTTGATAACGGTTCTATTCGTGTGGCGTTGAGCACGGCTGGCGGATCGTTCACTTCTATTGCGGCCAACGGCCGTGAGTACCTGTGGCAGGGTGATCCGGCGGTCTGGTCGGGGCGGGCGCCCATTTGTTTCCCGATCTGCGGTGGCCTTCGTGACGGTCACGCAACGACCATGGGCGGCCGCGAGGTAAAGCTCGCCCGCCACGGCTTTGCGCGCAAACAGGAGTGGAAGCTCGAGGAACAGAGCGACAACATGGTTGCGCTGAGCCTAAGCTCTGCCGACCATGCCGAGTTGCTCGAGCAGTACCCGTATCCGTTTAAGATCGTTGCTCGTTACACGATCGATGCGGAGAAGGTGGCCGTGTCGTACGAGGTGACCAATGAGGGCACCGAGGACATGCCGTTCTTTGTGGGCGGTCACCCTGGCTTTAAGTGCCCGCTTGACGAGGGCGAGTCCTATGACGACTACGAGCTTCGTTTCGATCAGCGCGAGGCCGCCGAGCTCTGTACTGCCGTTCCCTCGACGGGCTTGATTGATGTTGAGCATCGCAGCAAGAACCCGATGGTTGGCCATGACCTGCCGCTGACCCACGAACTCTTTGACTTCGCAGAGACCATCTTTGACGTGCTCGAGAGCCGCGTGGTTACGCTGACCAAGAAGACCGAGGACAAGGGCGTGCGCCTGACGTTTCCCGATATGCCGTACCTGATTGTGTGGAGCAAGCCCGAGGGCGACTTTGTGGCCGTGGAACCGTGGGGCGGCCTGTCCACCTGCTCCGACGAGGACGATATTCTGGAGCACAAGCGCGGCTGCCTGGTGGCCAAGCCGGGGGAGACCGTCACCCGCGGCTTTGAGATCGAGATCCTTTAACGAGCTATCGTATGTTTGGGGTCGCGCGTGTCGTGCCCCGGAAACAGGAGTTCAATATGATTCTGACCGTTACCATGAACCCGTCGATCGATACGCGCTATCAGCTCGACAAGTTGATCATCGACGACGTGAACCGCGTGACGCCCGAAAAGACCGCTGGCGGTAAGGGCCTCAACGTGAGCCGCGTGTTGCTGCAGCTGGGCGACGACGTGCTCGCGACTGGCCTGCTTGGCGGCCACATGGGTGCCTATATGGCCGAGCTCATGGATGCCGATGGCGTCAAGAACGAATTTGTGCCCATCGCCGGTGAGACGCGCATTTGCCTGAATATTCTGCACGAGGGTAATCAGACCGAGCTTTTGGAGAGCGGCCCGCAGATCGCCCCGGCCGAGCTCGAGGCCTTTACGGCCAAGTTTGCCGAGCTTGCAGCGAAGGTGGACGTTGTGACGCTTTCGGGCTCGCTGCCGCGTGGTGTCGATGCCGGCTACTATGCCGAGCTCGTCAAGATCGCCGAGGAGGCGGGCGCCAAGGTGCTGCTCGACACCTCGGGTGCATCGCTGGAGGCCGCGCTGGAGTCCGATGCCAAGCCTGAGCTCGTAAAGCCCAACCTGACCGAGATTAACGGCCTGCTGGGTACGTCCTTTACGACCGATGATGTCGATGCCCTGCGCGAGGCGCTTGCCGCCGATGGCCGCTTTGCCGGTATTCCCTGGGTTGTCGTTTCGATGGGCGCTGCCGGTTCGGTGGGCTTCCATGAGGGTCGTGCGTTCCGCGCCAAGACGCCCGCGATTGCGGCTGTGAACGCGACGGGTTCCGGCGACTCGACCATCGCCGGCTTTGCGCATGCCATTGCTGCTGGTGCCGACGACGTCACGGTGCTCAAGACCGCCAATACCTGCGGCAAGCTCAACGCCATGGATCCCAAGACCGGCCACCTGGTCATGGACCGCTGGGACGAGATCTACAAC
>URZB01000064.1 GCA_900552295.1 uncultured Collinsella sp. | reverse complement strand
AGGCCGATGATACCGGCGTCGAGCTTGAGGGAGCCCGAGATGAGCGACTGCTCGTCGGTGTCGGTGGAGCTGTCGGCGGCGAGGCCGCGGACGATACCGGCGACCTGCGGCAGGATGTCCTTGAGGACGACGGCGACGCCAAAGCCCACCATGAGGCCCATACCCAGGGACTTGACGATGCCCTGCGCAGTCACAACATCGAACAGGCCGGCAGCGGTGCCGCCAACGATGATGCCAAAGTTGCCCAGCAGCGCGCCGGCAAACCAGAACGCGACGGGGGCGAAGCCCACCAAAAAGCCGATGGAGAGCAGCATGGGCGAGTTGTAGATGGCAAAGGTCACACCGGGGATATTGAGCGTGCACAGCATGCTGGGCATCACGCCCAGAGCGTCGCGCAGCACGCTGTAGATGCCGGCGACGGCCATGGAGCCAAAGAGCTGCTTGCCGGTCTTGCCGCCGGCCTCGGTAGCACGCAGGGTCTGAGCTGCGGCGTTGCCGGTGGGGAACTCCAGCGCGGCGTCCACGATAAAGTGACGGTGGATGAGCGCTGTCGCCAGAAGGCCCAAGACGGTGCCGGCGAGCGCCACGATAAACATGTCGAGCCAGCTGATCTGGTCGGCATAGCCCAGCATCCAGGCGCCCGGGATGGTAAACGCCAGACCGCCGGCGACCATGGCGCCCGCGGACATGATGGTGTGGGTGACGTTGGCCTCGTTGAGACTGGCGTTGCCCATGAGCTTCAGGAAGAACAGCGAAATGACGGCAGCGAAAATGATCGGCCAGGGGAGGGCGCCCATCTTGAGGGCGGTATAGGCCGAGCTTGCCGTGATGATCACGCAGCCAAGGACGCCGATGACGACGCCGCGCAGCGTGAGTTGCCCGCGCATCGAAGCACGGTTCGAGGGATTGCTCATATAAAACTCCTTTGCGTATATCCGCTTCCCCCGGGAGCGCCGTTACGGATACGGCGCGGGAAGTCGGGTTACCAAGGGCCGCCGCGTGAGCTCGCAAACGACCGCGCACCAGTATAGCGGCAAGCTAGTTATTTTGGGATGGCTGGTTTAGGTAGGCGATATACTGCTGGGCAGACGAAAGGAGCGCCGACGATGCTTGATGGGTGCGCATATATGTTGACGGTCGACGTGGGCAACACGTTCATTCGCTTTGGCCTGTTTGCAGAGGATTCGGCCGCGGCGCAGGAATGTCCGCTTGCGACGTGCGAGATCACCACGCCGTCGAGCATCACAGCAGACGAGGCGCGCATGCGTCTCGTGCAGGTCATGGCCGCACTGGCGGCCGATGCGGGCATGCCAGGTGCGCTTGTGCCTGCGGCTGCTGTGCTGAGCTGCGTGGTCCCGGCGCTCGAGCGCCCGTGGAAGGCGGCGCTTTCCCGCACCTGCACGGGGCGCGTGCTCACCGTGGGGCCGGGCCTCAAGACCGGCATGCCCGTGCACTACGACGATCCGGCCGAAATCGGCCCCGACCGCATCGCCGACGCCGTGGCGGCTCGTGCCGTCTACGGCTCGCCGTGCATCGTCATTGACCTGGGCACCACGACCAATATCGAGGTCATCGATGCGCACGGCACTTTTGCGGGCGGCGTCATCGCGCCGGGGCTGGCGCTCGGCGCCCGTTCGCTTTCGGCCGCTGCGGCGCGCTTGCCGCAAGTCGAGCCCTCGGCACCCACGCATGTCATCGGCCGCAACACGCGCGAGGCCATGCGCTCGGGTGTGGTTCTGGGCGAGGTGGCACGCATCGACGGCATGCTCGACATGGTGCTTGCCGACATGCGCGCGACCAAGGCTGCGGGGGAGGGCGATGTGCCCATCGTCATTACCGGCGACGATGCCGAGGCACTTGCGGCCCTTGTCGGTCATAGCCTGACGGTCGATGACGCGTTGACGCTGCGGGGTCTCGCCGAGCTCTACCACATCAACCAAAAGCCCCGCCGTGCGTAGCGATGGGGGCGGTGAGACAAAAACGTCTCCACCTTCCACCTGCTACAATGGGTCAAACTATTGCGATTTCGGAGGTGTCTGCCATGTCGGACGATCTTCATCAAACCGCGTCGGGCAAGCGCCGCGACGTCATTAGCTGGGATGAGTTCTTTATGAGCGTGGCCATCGCCGCGCAGCGCCGCAGTAAGGACCCCAACACGCAGGTGGGCGCGTGCATCGCCAACACCAACCACCGCATCCTTTCGGTGGGCTACAACGGTACGCCCTCGGCGCTCAACGACGACTTTTTCCCGTGGGGCACGAGCGACGACCCGTTGCAGGATAAGCACAACTACGTGGTGCATGCCGAGGCAAACGCCGTGCTCAACTACCGCGGCTCGCTCAAAGACCTTGAGGGTTCCACGGTCTACGTCACGCTGTTCCCGTGCCACGACTGCGCCAAGATCCTGGCGCAGGTGGGCGTGGGCGAGGTCGTCTACCTGGACAATAAGTACGCCGATACCGACGACGGCCGTATCAGCCGCCGCATTCTCGACTCCTGCGGCATCAGCTACCGCCAGGTCATCGTCGATGTCCAGATTGGTACCGGGGGACAGGCTCGGCAGTAGCGCGTGCCAACGCAGCTGGCGTCAAAACAGCCAAAAGAGCCCCGTCCCAAATTGACTACTCGTGAAGGTCGCGTCTGCGCGCATGGACGGCTCGTGAGCGGGTACATGGCTGTAGTAACATAGCTTCTGTCCGCGGGCGTGCCCGCGTTATTGTGAGAAAGGAGCCCCTGTGGCTGTTAACGAAGAGCTGCTTAAGAAGGTTCTTGAAGAGATTCGCCCCAACCTGCAGGCCGACGGCGGCGATATGGAGTATGTGGGCGTCGACGACGAGGGCGTCGTCAAGCTGGAGCTGCAGGGCGCCTGCGCCGGCTGCCCCATGAGCTCGCTAACTCTTTCCATGGGTATCGAGCGCATCCTGAAGGAGCACGTGCCCGGCGTTACCCGCGTCGAGCAGGTCAATGCTTCCGGCGAGGCCGAGGACCTGTACGACGAGTACGCGCCGTTCTAAGATGCGAAAGCTGCGGACGGTACGCTCCGCATAGACGTTACGCCCAGATATGCGGCTGCGAGCACAAGGCCCGCGGCCGCATTTGTATGTAGGAAGCAGGGGATCGATATGCTCAACGACCTCTACCATATGCTTGACCCCGTTGCGATCTCGGCGGGCCCCATCACGATCTACTGGTACGGTCTGGCCTATGTGGTCGGCGCTCTGCTCACGGCGGTCGTTATGTACCGCACGCAGCGTCGTTGGGGCTTCGACATCACGATCGATGACCTGACGAGCGTCGTGGTCGGCGCGGTCTTTGGCCTCATCATCGGCGCGCGCCTGTTCTACGTCGTCTTTTACGGCGATGGCTACTATTGGACTCACCCGCTCGAGATCTTTGCCACCAACGAGGGCGGCATGAGCTTCCACGGTGGCCTGGTGGGCGGCATCTTGGGCGGCATCATCGTGTGCCGCATGTACAAGCTTGATGCATGGACCGTCGCCGACCTTGCCGTGATCGGCGCCCCGCTGGCCCTGTGCCTGGGCCGTTGTGCCAATTTCGTCAACGGTGAGCTGTGGGGTAAGCCGACCGATCTGCCCTGGGGTGTGGTCTTTGGCGGCACCGCGGGCGATATGCCGCGTCATCCTTCCCAGCTCTATGAGGCATTCCTAGAGGGCATCGTGCTCTTCTGTATTTTGCAGGTGCTCAGCCGCAAAAAGCCGCTGCTGCCCCAGGGTACATTTATGGGCGTGTTCGTGATGGGGTACGGCATCGTCCGCTTTCTCGTTGAGTTCGTGCGCGTGCCCGATGCCCAGCTGGGTTATCTGCTGGGAGGCGTCATCACCATGGGTCAGCTGCTGAGCTTGCCGCTCGTGATCGCCGGCCTAGCGCTCATCATCTTCGCCCGACACCGCAATCGCCCCCAGCGCATCTACCTCGACGCCTAACCAAGACCACCACAAAGGGGACAGGCACCTTTGTGGTGGTCTTGCCGAGTTTGATAGGTTTCTAGAAAGGCTTTCGGACTGTGAAGGATCCCGACCTCTCCACAACGGCTGCGCGCGACGCTGCCCGCATCGTCTGGTTTAAGCGCTACCCCGCCAAGCAGACGCTCATCGCATTTTTGCTCGCGCTGTTGGCGACCACGGCGTTTTCCATCGATCCCGCCCCGGTGTCGAGCAACGCAGTCTTGGCGATTGACCCCAAAGCCTCGGGCATGCTGTACGTGTGCTACGAGGTGCTCCTCTCGTTTGCCGGCCATACCGACGCGGTCATGCTGCTTGCGCTTGCCTGCCTGCTCACGCTGCCGTTTCGCTACGTATTCTTTGGCCGCGGCGACGCTTGGCGTCCCTCGGTGATCCTTCCGTCGCTGTTCTTTGCCGTCTGCATGGTGTTTGGCCGCAGCTACGACCTCACCGATTCGGCCGAGATCGTGCTCGGCGACAAGGCCCGCATCATCTGCGCCTGGATAGGCGGTGCGGGCTGGATGCTCTTGGCGGTCGTTGCCTTCTACCTTGCCTTTGAGTGTCTAGATTGGCTGAGCTCTCGGCGCATTCCGTTTTCCGAAGCGCACTTTGGCCGCGTATGGCGTGTGGCTCACGCCGTGCTCTCGGTCCATCCCTTTGCCGGGCCCTTCCTGGTGCTTATGGTCGCCTGGGCGCCCACGCTCATCGCTTCGCTGCCCGGCCTTTTTATGGGAGATACGGGTGCGCAGATTCGCCAGTGGTTCAACTACCCCAACGGCACGAGTGACTACCTGCGTCTGCTCAATCCCAATGTGTTGCTCAACGGACATCACCCCGTGGCGCACACGGCTATCATCGGTTCGTGCGTCCAGCTGGGGCTTTCGCTGTTCAATAGCGCCAACGCAGGTCTTGCCATCTACACCTGCGCCCAGTTCGTCATTACGGCCGCCTGCATGGCCTATTCCATCTCGTCGCTGCGCAAGCTGGGCGTGAGCCTGCCGGTCCGCGGCGTGATCTTGCTGTTCTTTGTGTTTATGCCCATGTTCTCCAACTACGCGGCGCTGCTTACCAAAGATGTGCTGTTTGCCGACGCGTTTTTAGTGCTGTTGGTGCAGACCGTGAAGCTCGTAGCCTGCGGCCTGCCCCGTCGCGATGCCAATGCCGAGCGTGCGGGCGAACAGAGGCCCGTGCTCTTTGCGCGCCATGACTGGCTGCTGCTCGCTCTGGGCGCCATGGGTTCCACGTTTCTGCGCAACGGCGGCCTGGTGTTTCCCCTGGCGGCATGCGTGATCGCGGCGGCGTTTTGCGCATGGGACGCGCATGTGGCTCATCGTGCAGCCAAGCAGGCCGGTGCTGCGCCTTCGGGCGCCATCCCGCGTTTCCGCTGGGTGGGAGTTCTTGCGGTGCTTGCGCTCTGCCTTGCCTCTAATATGTACTTCACCAAGGTCTTTATGCCGGCACACGACATCACGCCTGGTTCCAAGCGCGAAATCCTCTCGATTCCGTTCCAGCAGACGGCTCGTTTTGTCCAAAAGCACGACGGCCTCAACTCGGGCGTCAACCCCACGGTTAAGGAGGACGGCACCATCGTGGAGGCTCCTTGCGACGGCTTGGTGACCGACGAAGAGCGTGCCGTGATCGACCGTGTGCTCAAGTACGAGAATCTGGGGCGCCGTTACAACCCGGATAAGTCGGACGCCGTCAATAATTGCTTTAACGAGTACGCCTCGCAGGAGGACATCAAGGCTTATTTTGAGGTGTGGGCCCAGATGTTCAAAAAGGATCCCGAGTGCTATATCTCGGCGCTCATCAATAACTACTACGGCTACTTTTATCCGAGCGCCCGCGATGCGTGGGTCTACAGCACGGCGCGCAGTGCCGAGATTATGGCGAAGCCCGATAACCTCAAGTACTTTGACTTCCATCCGGTCGATAGCAAGGTCGTGCGCTGGTGCGACCACCTGATCAACCTGTATCGCGTGGCAGTACAACGCATCCCGTTTATCTCGCTCACCATGAGCTCGGCCACCTATGTGTGGATCATGATCGCCGTGGTGCTCTATCTGCTACGTCGTCATTCGTGGCGCGGGCTGGCCATTTGGGTGCCGCTGCTGGGCGTGCTCGCCGTGTGCCTGATCGGTCCCTGCAATGGCTCGACCTACATGCGCTACCTGTATCCGGTCATCGCCTGCATGCCCTTTGCCATCGGCGCCACCATCACCCGCAGCGACCTCCTCTGGTCCTAATTTGGTGCATTGGGGTCAGGTTGCTTTGCACCAAAGGGTGGCATCATCACGACGCCTTCATTTTGGGGTTTATCTCGCAGGCCAGTAGGTATATCATAACGACGTTTGTTTATATTGCCCGAGCATCTGCGCTGGGCTTTAGGTCGAAACCGATAGGAGACACGTATGTCCGGACACTCTAAGTGGGCCACAACCAAGCATCGTAAGGGCGCGCAGGACGCCAAGCGTTCCGCCCTCTTCTCCAAGCTGAGCCGCAACATCACCGTTGCTGCCCGTCTCGGCGGTGACCCGCTGCCCGAGAACAACGCCAGCCTCGCCGCTGCCGTTGCCAAGGCCAAGGCTCAGTCCATGCCCAAGGACAAGATCAAGTCCGCTATCGACAAGGCCTTCGGTTCGGGTGCTGACGCCGCCGTCTACGAGAACATCGTGTACGAGGGCTACGGTCCTGCCGGTGTCGCCGTCTACGTCGACTGCCTGACCGACAACCGCAACCGCACCGCCGCTGATGTCCGTTCCGCCTTCTCCCACGCTGGTGGCAACTTGGGCACCTCCGGCTCCGTCGCCTTCCAGTTTGAGCGCAAGGGCCAGATCGTCGTCGCCAAGGAGATCCTGGACGAGAACGCCAAGAAGGAGACCATGATCGCCAACGGTGCTGCCGGTGACGAGGATGAGTTCATGATGGCCATCGCCGAGGCCGGTGGCGAGGACTACGAGGACGCCGGCGAGGAGTGGATCGTCTGGACTACTGCCAACGAGGTCATGGCTGTCTCCAAGGCGCTCGAGGAGCAGGGCGTCCAGGTCAAGGGTTCCGAGACCACCATGGTCCCGACTACCCCGACCGAGGTCTCCGGCGCCGACGCCAAGAAGGTCCAGCGCCTTATCGACCGTCTCGAGGAGCTCGACGACGTCCAGGACGTCTACAGCACCATGGACATGACCGACGAGGTCATCGCTGCCCTCGAGGAGGAGTAGCGCCTGCACGGGTTAAGCCGTGCATATCTGGGCATAATGAAGCGAGCATGCAAGCCTCGTGGAATAGATGAGCCGGATCCGCGTGCGTATGGCACCGGACCCGGCTCTTTTATAATGATGCGAATCGTTTTGCATTCTGTGGACCGAAACCTGAAGGGAGCGCGCGTGCGCGTACTCAAACGAGCCCTAGCGATCGTGTATCTTGCCGCCTCCATCGTGGCGCTGGGTACGCTTGTCTGCCAGTTCTGGGGACCGTATACGTATCGCTTTATGCTGCTGTTGCGTGACACCATGCCTCGCGTCGTCGTTACGGTGTGCGCCGCTATCGTGGCGCTTGGCGTGCTCATCGGTTTTTTCCGCCTGATGTTCGCGCGTCGCGAGCCGTCCTGCGTGCATCCGGCGGGGGAGCGCAATATCGAGGTCACGCTCGCAGCGCTTTCCTCGTGCGCCCGTGCCGCGGCAGAGTGCGATGATCGCGTGATGGTTGAGCATATCGAGGCGCGCGTTCAAGGCTCCGACGAGTCGCGCGTTCGTTTTAAGGTCGAAGCCATCGCGCTCGACGACCGGGACGTGGCCTCCCTTGCAGCCGCGATGCAGCAGCGCATCGAGAAGGCCTGCGACACCATGCTCGGCACGCCGGGCACGACCGCGCGCGTCCGTTTTTTGCCGTCCAAGACTACCGTCCAGACCGTGGAGGTTTCCGGTGAGTGATACCAACCAAGACAAGAC